>NZ_JAZHLJ010000010.1:0-118775 GCF_036549495.1 Aurantimonas sp. C2-5-R2 | reverse complement strand
CGCATTTGCCTTCCTCGGTGAGGAAGTTCAGGGCGATGCCCAGCAGCAGCGCCATCAGCATGGCCGGCGCGCCGTAATGTTCGGACAGGAATTTCGCCGCGACGGCGACCGTCGCCGCAACCAGCACACCCGGGGCGTAGTCCCTCAGCCGGCTCGCAAACGTGGGCGCGGGTTTTTCGGCGGCCTCCGGCGCGGTCTCCTCGCTTGCGGTCATGGCTGTTTCTCCCCCTGCGACGCGACTCGGCTTCGCCCCCCGACAAAGCCGACCGGACGTTACACAAACCGGCAGCGATAGGAACCCGTACGTCGCAGGTGTCTATTTCGGCGACGGGCCACGAAGCGACCGGATGACGGCGCGGGCGGCGTCGCGGACCGGCGCTTCGGTGTCTTTCAGGATCGCCAGACGGTCGAAGCGTTTGGGGTCGCGGTCGACGGCCTCACGCAGCGCTTGACCGAAGGCCATGCGCAGTTCGGTGCCGATATTGAACTTGCAGATCTTCGACTCGCGCGCCAGCTGGCTGCGTGTGGCGACTGGAACACCCGAGCCGCCGTGGATGACAAGCGGCAGGTCGGTGACGGCCTCGATGGCACGCAGCGCCTCGATGTCGATCTCGGCGGCCTTTTCCTGTTGCAGATGCACGTTGCCGATGGAAACCGCCATCGCGTCGACGCCGCTCTCTGCGGCGAAGCGGGCGGCCTCTTCCGGCGTGGTTCCGGCCGACGCCTCGCCTTGGGAATAGCCGACGAAGCCGATCTCCCCCTCGATCGAGACGCCGGCGGCATGCGCTATCGCAGCGATGCGGGCGGTCTCGGCGATGTTCTCGTCGAGCGGCTTGCGCGAGCCGTCAAACATGACCGAGCTGAAGCCGCAGTCGATCGCCTCGCGGCACTCGTCTTCCGTATAGCCGTGGTCGAGATGGGCCACGACCGGAACGCTGGCGCCTTCTGCCAGCGTCCGGAACATCGCGCCGAGGACGCGAAGCGGGGTGTGCGCCCGGCAGCCGGGGCCGGCCTGGAGAATGACGGGGGCGTTTTCGGCCTCGGCCGCCGCGACATAGGCGCGGGCGTCCTCCCAGCCGAGGACGACGAGACCGCCGACCGCGTAGCCGCCCTTGAGAGCCGGTTGCAGAACCTCGGAGAGCGTCGCCAGCGTCATTTGAACTTCGCGATCATGTCCTTGATGCCGGGGATGGTTTCCAACTGGTCGGCATGGCTCGGCTGGAAATACTGCACCAGGCTGCGCTGGCTGAGGCCGCCGAGAATGGTGAAATAATACATCTCGTAGCCCGGCAGGACGGCGCAGGGATGGTATCCCTTGTCGAGGCAGATCGTCGAGCCGTCGACGATATGGTAGGCGTCGCCCGGCTTGCCGTCCTCGCGCTGGAGCATCTGTACGCCGGTGCCGTGATTGGGGCGGAAGCGGAAATTATAGGTCTCGTCGTGCCGCGTTTCGTCAGGCAGACGGTCGGTGTCGTGCTTGTGGCTGGGAAACCCGGACCAGCCGCCCTTGCCGACGGTGTAGAGTTCGGAGACCAGTAACCGGCCTACCTTGCCGTGCTGTTTCTGGCCGAGGATGTGCTTGATCTTGCGATGGGTCTTGGTGTCGTCCGAGCCGTATTGCACCTTGTCCAGCTCGTCGGCGCGCACCGCGAAGGGCGATAGCACCTTGTCGTATTTCGCCCCGGCGACGAACACTTCCGCCGCGTCCGATACGCAGACCATCTGGGCGGTCGCGCCGGTCGGCACGTAGACGCCTTCCGGCTCGCCGTCCCAGACGTCGACGCCGCGTGTCCCGAGCGCGGCGAAGGATTCGCCCTCGACCGTCACGTCGACGGTGCCGGTGGCGGGCACGATGCAGGTCTCATAGCCCGGCACGCGATATTCGAAGGCCTGGCCCTTGGTCAGCTTGACGATGTTGAAATAGTTCAGCGGAACCAGCGCGTCGTCGATATCGACGATCGGCTTGTTGCGGTTGTCATAGGGCGCGATATGCATCGGCTTTCCTTTCAGGAATCGGTCGGGCCGGGGTGGCCGGCGAGGAAGGCCTCCAATTCGGCCGTCGTGGGCATGGCGGGCGCGCAGCCGACCCGCGACACGACGATCGCGGCGGAGGCGGAGCCGCGCAGGACGCAGTCGCGCAACTCATGGCCCTGGGCGAGCGAGGCGACGAAGCCGCCCATGAAGGCGTCGCCCGCGCCGGTCGGCTTCAGCGCGGTGACCGGGTAGATCCCGGTGCGGAATTCCTCGTCCGGCGTGATCGTGATCGCGCCGTGCTCGCCCATCTTGTAGACGACGATACTGGCGGTGCTGCCCGCCAGTTCGCGCGCCTTGGCGAGGCCCTTGTCCTTGCCGCCGGCCATGAAGCCGAACTCGTCGTCATTGCCGATGACGATGTCGCAGAGCCGGCCAGCGCGCGAATAGACCTCCGAAGCGACGTCGGGCGAGGGCCAGGAATAGGGGCGGTAGTCGATGTCGAAGATCAGCGGCAGCCCGGCCTTTCTGGCCAGGTCGAAGGCGTGGAACGCCGCGCCGCGCGACGGCTCGGCGGCGAAGACCGTGCCCGTCGTGATCAACGCGCCATAGGCTTCGTAGTCCACAGCCGCGACGTCCTCCGTCGTCATCTGGAAATCCGCGGCGCCGTTGCGGTAGATCACCGACTGATGGTCTTCGACCCGGCTTTCGACGACGGCCAGCGAGTTGCGCGCCTCGCCGCCGACCGAGCGGACGTGGCGGGAATCGACGCCGTATTTCGCCAGCTCGTTGAGGCAGAACCGCCCGATCGCATCATCCGAAACCGAGGTCACCAGCGCCGCACGACCGCCGTGACGGGTGATCGCGACACCGATATTGGCGGAGGAGCCGCCGAGGCAGGCGACGAATTGCGTGGCCTCTTCCGTCTTCGTGCCGGGCGGATCGGGATAGAAATCCATGCCCGCCCGCCCGACGATGACGAAGTCGTTCCGCGTGACGCGCGCGATCCGATCCATCATACGCCTCTGCGCTGTCGCGCTCGGCCGGCCTCTTGCTCGACATGGGCGGCGCGGACCCGCTGGTTGTCGGTGACATGGGGCGTGCCGACCTCCCACCAGGCATGGCCCTCGGCGGTCCAGCCGTCATGGGGATCGACCCGCATGACGATGACGGATGTCCGCTCGGCTGCCTTGGCGCGCTCGAAGGCTTCCGCCAGTTCGGCCGGATTGGCGACCGTTTCGGCCTCGGCGCCCATGGCGCGGGCGTGCGCCTCGAAATCCACCGCGAAGGGCTCGACCGCGATGTTGCAGTCGGCGATGAGGTTGTTGAACGAGGTGTTGCCGGTGTTGTTCTGCAGCTTGTTGATCACCGCGAAGCCGCCATTGTCGAGCACCAGGATGATCAGCTTCTTGCCCGTCAGCACCGAGGAATAGATGTCGGAGTTCATCAGGAGGTACGATCCGTCGCCGACGAAGGCGATGGTGTCGGCCTCCGGCTCGGTCTCCGACTGGGCGATGCGCGCGCCCCAGCCGCCGGCGATCTCGTAGCCCATGCAGGAGAAGCCGAATTCGACATCGACGGTGCCGATGTCGAGAGTGCGCCAGTTGGCCGTTATCTCCGCCGGCAGGCCGCCGGCCGCGGTGACGATCCGGTCGCGCGGGTCGCAGAGATCGTTCACGACGCCGATCGCCTGAGCGTAGGAATTCGGCCGGTTGCCGGGCCGCACATTGTCGGCGACATAGGCATCCCAGGCGTGGCGCTCGGCCTTGGCCGTGTCGGTCCATGCGTCTGGCGCTTTATACTCCGCAAGCGCCTCGCCCAGTGCCGTCAGCGCAAGTTTCGCGTCGCCTACCACCGGTAGCGAGCGGTGCTTGCCGGCGTCATGACGCGCGGCGTTGATGGAGATGAGCCGGGCGCTCTTGTCGAAGGCCGTCCAGGAGCCGGTGGTGAAATCCTGCAGCCGCGTGCCAACGGCCAGGATCACGTCCGCCTTCTCGGCGATCGCGTTGGCGGAACTGGAGCCGGTCACCCCGATCGGGCCGATATTGAGCGGGTGCGTCGCCAGCATGTTGGCGCGCCCGGCGATGGTTTCGACCACGGGGATGGCGTGCGCCTCGGCGAAGGCGGTCAGTTCCGCCACCGCGCGGGAGTATTGCACGCCGCCGCCGGCGATGATCATCGGCCGTTTCGCCGATTTGAGCAGCGCCGCGGCATCGGCGATCTCGGACAAGTCCGGGGCCTGCCGGCGGATGCGATGCACCATCCTGTCGAAGAATTCGACAGGATAATCGTAAGTCCAGCCTTGGACGTCCTGCGGCAGGGCAAGGAAGGCCGGGCCGCAATCGGCCGGATCGAGCATGGTGGCGATGGCGGCGGGCAGCGACTGGATGATCTGGGCTGGATGGGTGATCCGGTCCCAATAGCGGCAGACCGCCTTGAACGCATCGTTGAGCCCCAGCGACGGATTGCCGAAATGCTCCAGCTGCTGCAGCACCGGATCGGGCAGGCGGGTAATGAAGGTATCGCCGCACAGCATCAACACGGGCAGGCGGTTGGCGTGGGCGAGCGCGGCCGAGGTCAACAGATTGCTGGTTCCCGGCCCGGCCGAGGCGGTGCAGAACATGAAGCGCCGGCGCAATTGCTGCTTGGCATAGGCGGCCGCAGCAAAGCCCATGCTCTGCTCGTTCTGGCCGCGATAGACCGGCAGTTCGTCGCGGTGGTCGTACAGCGCCTCGCCGAGGCAGGTCACGTTGCCATGGCCGAAGATGGCGAAACCACCGCCGCACAGACGTTTCTCGCTGCCGTCGATATCGATGTACTGGCTGGCCAGATAGCGGATGACGGCCTGCGCTGTGGTCAGACGGACCGTTTCGCTTCCTGCGCTCATGCTTTCCTCCGTTGGTGGGTCGGCGTGAAATTTTCTTCAGAAGCCGATTGTCGAACGACCGGCCAACCGCTATTGAGGTTACGTGTTTTGCAACCGGTTGCAAACCTCTTTTTGAGGCAGGATCACCCGTGACCCCAATTGGCATCGGTATCGTCGGCGGCGGCTATATGGGCAAGGCGCACGCGGTCGCCATGCAGGCCGCCGGCGCGGTTTTCCAGACGGCGCTGCGCCCACGGCTGGAGATGGTCTGCGCCACGAGCCCTGAATCGGCGGAGCGTTATCGCGCGGCGTTCGGATTCGCGCGCTGCACGTCGGATTGGCGCGCGCTGGTAACGGACGCGGCGGTCGAGGCGGTCGTCATCGCCTCGCCGCAGGAGACTCACAGGGCGATAGCGGAAGCGGCGTTCGCCATCGGAAAGCCGGTGTTCTGCGAAAAGCCGCTCGGCGCGTCGCTGGCGGACAGCCGGGCCATGGTCGCGGCGGCGGAGGCCTGCGGGGCGGCGAACATGGTCGGCTTCAACTACATCCGCACGCCGGCTTCGCAATTTGCCCGCCAGTTGATCGACGCCGGCGAGATCGGCGACACCACCTGGTTCCGGGGCGAGCACACGGAAGATTTCTACGCCGACCCCAAGGCTCCGGCGACCTGGCGCACGCGCGGTGCGGGCAATGGCACGATGGGCGATCTGGCGCCGCATATGATCAATGGCGCGCTGGCGCTGGCTGGTCCGATCCGCGACCTGATCGCCGAGGTCGAGACCGTCCATGCCACCCGTCCGGGTCCGGGCGGTGACGAGGCCGTCACCAATGACGATCAGGCGCAGATCATGTGCCGGTTCGAGAACGGTGCGATGGGGCATCTGTTCTTCAGCCGCGTCGCGACCGGTCGCAAGATGGGCTACGCTTATGAGATCACGGGCACCAAGGGCGCGATCCGTTTCGATCAGGAGAACCAGAACGCGCTCTGGCTCTATCGCATGGACGGCCCGGAGGAGCGGCGCGGGTTCACGAAGATCCTGACCGGTCCCGAGCATCCCGACTATGCGGGGTTCTGCCAAGGGCCGGGGCACGGCACCGGTTATCAGGACCAGATCATCATCGAGGCCAAGGATTTTCTCACCGCGATCGCGACGGGCGAACCGGTCTTCCCGACCTTTCGCGATGGCATGGACGTCAACCGCGTCGTCGCGGCTGCAATGGCGTCGAGTCAGGCGAAATCCTGGCAGTCGCTCGATAGTTTCTGAGTTTGGCAAAGGCTTATCCGACCATGACCATCCGTATCGGCAACGCCCCCTGTTCCTGGGGCGTGGAATTCGCCAACGATCCGCGCAATCCGGCCTGGGAGACGGTGCTCAGCCAATGCGCGGAGGCTGGCTACAAGGGCATCGAGCTCGGCCCGGTGGGCTTCATGCCGGAGGACCCGGCCTTGCTGTCCGAGGGGCTCGCGCGGCACGATCTGGAACTGATCGGCGGCGTCGTGTTCCGGGCGTTTCACGATCCGGATCAGTGGGACGATGTGCGCGACGGCGCCGTGCGAACCTGCAAGGCGCTGAGCGCCCATGGCGCGCGCCATCTGGTGTTGATCGATTCGATTTCGCCGCGCCGGGCGCCGACCGCCGGCCGCGCGAGCGAGGCCGAGCAGATGGACGCCCCCGAGTGGAAGGCATTCGTCGACCGAATCCGCACCATCGCCAGAATGGGCGCGGAGGAATACGGCCTGACCGTCGGGATGCACGCCCATGCGGCCGGCTTCATCGACTTCGAGCCGGAACTGGAGCGTCTCCTCGACGAGGTGGACGAGGGCATCTTGAAGATCTGCTTCGACACCGGCCATCATTCCTATGCCGGTTTCGATCCGGTGGCCTTCATGCGGCGCCATATCGGCCGCATCTCCTACATGCATTTCAAGGACATCGACCCGAAGGTGAAGGCCGCCGCGATCGCCAACCGCACCGGCTTCTACGACGCCTGCGGGCAGGGCATCTTCTGCAATCTTGGCGAGGGCGATGTGGATTTTCCCGCCGTGCGCCAGGTTCTCCTGGATACCGGCTTCGAAGGCTGGTGCACGGTCGAGCAGGACTGCGACCCGGCGGGCGATACCTCGCCGGTCGACGACGCGGCGGCCAACCGCGCCTATCTGGAATCGATCGGTTTCAATTGAGGAACACGCCATGAGCAAGCTGAACTGGGGCATGGTCGGCGGCGGCGCGGGCAGTCAGATCGGGCCGGCACACCGGCTGGGGGCCGGGCTCGACGGCGCCTTCGCCTTCACCGCCGGGGCGCTGGACCATGTGCCGGATGCCGGGCGGGCCTATGCGCGGACCCTCGGTATCGCTCCCGACCGCGCCTATGGCGATTGGCGGGAGATGTTGGCGGGTGAGCGCGATCGCGACGACCGAGTCGACCTCGTCACCGTGGCGACCCCCAATGCCGCCCATTACGAGATCACCAAAGCCTTCCTCGAAGCCGGCTTCCACGTGTTGTGCGAAAAGCCGATGACGATGACGGTCGAGGAAGGGGAGGAGATCGTTGCGGTCGCCCGTCGAACCGGACGGATCTGTGCGGTTAATTACGGCTACACCGGCTATTCGCTGGTGCGGCACATGCGGGCGATGGTGGCGCGCGGCGATCTCGGCCGGGTGCGCCTCGTCGTCGCCGAATTCGCCCACGGCCATCACGCCAACGCGGCCGATGCCGACAATCCGCGCGTGCGCTGGCGTTACGATCCGGCGCAGGCCGGTGTGTCGGCGCAGTTCGCCGATTGCGGCATCCATGCGCTGCACATGGCAAGCTTCGTCACCGGCCAGGAGGTCGAGACGCTGTCGGCGGATTTCGCCTCTTGTATCGATAGCCGGACGCTCGAGGACGACGCCATGGTCAATTTCCGCATGGATGGCGGCGCGGTCGGCCGGTTGTGGACATCGTCGGTCGCCATCGGCCGCCAGCACGGCCTGACACTGCAGGTATTCGGCGAGAGTGGCGGCCTTCGCTGGGCGCAGGAGCAACCCAACCAGCTCTATTGGACGCCGCTCGGCGGCCGGGTGCAGACGATCGAACGCGGCGAGGCCGGATTGTCGCCGGAAGCCGATCGCGCGTCGCGGGTGACGATCGGCCATGCCGAAGGAATGCCGCTGGCCTTCGCCAACATCTATTCGGATCTGGCGGAAATCATCCGCGCCGAGAAGGAAGGCCGGTCGTCCGATCCGGCCGCTGGTCTCTACCCGCGTGCCGAGGACGGGCTGCGTTCCATGGCCGCCGTGCATGGCGCGGTCGCCTCTTCCGGCCGGCAGGGCGCCTGGGTCGACGCGCGGCCGCCTATGTTTCGTGTGCCTCTGCCGCAGGCGGTCTGAGCGTTCCCCGCTCGACGATCCGGCAGGGAAACAGCCGTGACTCGGGATAGCGGTCCGGCTCCTCGAGCATCGCCACGATCAATTCGATCGACGAGGTGATGATCTGGCGGATCGGCTGGTGGATGGTGGTGAGATTGATGTTCTCCCACCGCGCCATTTCCATGTCGTTGAGGCCGATGATGCCGATGTCGTCGGGCACGGACAGGCCGGCGGACTGGATCGCGCTCAACGCCCCGATCGACAGGACGTCGTCGCCGCAGAAATAGGCCTCCGCCGGTCCTTCCCGGATCAGCCGGGCCATCTCCTGCCGCCCGGCGTCGAAGGAATAGGCGGCAGCGTAGCTGTGGCTGACGGCAACGTGCGGATGGGCCTGCATCGCCGCGATGAAGCCGGCGAGGCGATCCTGTGTGGATGTGGCGGTCGCCGGGCCGCCCATGAATCCGATCCAGCGATAGCCCCGGGCGACCAGCAAATCTGCCGCCATCTTGCCGCAGTAGCGGTTGTCGATGCCGACGACGTGCACCTCGGGCGCGCTCGAATAGCGGCCGAAGGAATGAACCACCGGCACGCCGGCTTCGCGAAACGCATGGGCGAAGCGGGGCGGCAATGTGGAGGAGGCGACGACTACGCCATCGACCGAATATTGCCGCAGCATCCGGACGGAGTTCTCCGGGTCCGTCTCGTCCGTCAGATTGACGAGCAACGGCCGGAGGCCACGATCCTGAAGCCCGCGGGTGAAGAGATCGAAGACCTGCAGGAAGATCGGGTTGTGGAAGTTGTTGGAAACCAGGCCGATCAGCTTGGTGCGCCGGGTCGTCAGACTGCTGGCGAACAAATTCGGGCTGTAGCCCAGCTCCGCTGCTGCCTTGGCGACCTTGCGACGGGTCTTGACGGAGACGGAGGCGCCTTCCGTGAAGGCGCGCGACACGGCCGAGCGCGAGACCCCGGCGCGTTCCGCCACTTCCTTGAGGGTTACTGCCATTCAGCGGTTGTTTCCCTTATCCCAGGCGGAATAGTTCAGCCGGCCGGGGACCGGCTCGACGTCGCCGCCCCGACTCCCGCAAATGTCGATGGACGGCCCTTATATTGGGGCAGGCTGGCGCGAGCTACCATCGTCTGGGCCGTCGACGCGGGGTCGGGGCGCTCGCGATCTTACACAGTCCCGCCCAGCGTGCCTTCCAGTTCTGCCAGTTCCTGGCCGCCCGCCATCATGTCCTGCAACTCTTCGGCCTTGATCTCGCCGCGCTTGGCGGTGCCGAGCGTCTTGCCGCGATTGAGCACCGTGAAGCGATCGCCGACGGCCATGGCGTGGCGGACATTGTGGGTAATGAAAACGACGCCGATCCCCGACTTGCGGACCCGGTCGACCGTCGCCAGAACGTTGGAGGTCTGGCGCACGCCGAGCGCCGAGGTCGGCTCGTCGAGGATCAGCACTTCGGCGCCGAAATAGACCGCGCGGGCAATCGCCACCGTCTGGCGTTCGCCGCCCGAGAGCGTTCCGACCGCCTGGGTCGGCTCGCGCAGGCGGATACCCATTTTCGCCATCTCCTGCATGGTGATGGCATTGGCCTTGTCGAAGTCGAAGAATTTGAACGGCCCGACGCTCTTTTCGGGCTCCTGACCCATCCAGAAATTGCGGGTGACCGACATCAGCGGGATCATCGCCAGATCCTGGTAGACGGTGGCGATGCCGGCGGCCATGGCGTCGCGCGGGCTGGTGAAATGAACTTCCTTTCCGCCGACGAGGATCTTTCCGGCCGACGGCTTGTGGACGCCCGACATCGTCTTGATGAAGGTCGACTTGCCAGCGCCGTTGTCGCCCAAAAGGCAATGGCATTCGCCCGGCATGATCGACAGCGACACGCCGGCCAGTGCGATGACCGGGCCGAAGTGCTTTTCGATATCGACGAGTTCGATCAATGGTGTGGACATGGTCAGCGCTCCCCCGTGATCATGCGGCGGATGTAGGTGTTGAGGATCACAGCGATCAGCAGGATTCCGCCGAGGAAGACCCGGAACAGCGAACTCTCGACGCCGGCGAAGAACAAGCCCTGCTGCACCACGCCGAAGATCAGCGCGCCGAGCGCCGCGCCGACCACCGAGCCGTAGCCGCCGGTCAGAAGCGCGCCGCCGATCACCACCGAGATGATCGCCTCGAACTCCTTCAACAGGCCGCGGTCGGCGGCGGCCGACCCGAACTCGATCACCTGCAAGGTGGCGAAGACCGTGGCGCAGAAGGCCGAGAACATGAACATCAGGATCTTCACCCGGTTCACCGGTACGCCGACATAGCGTGCCGCCTGGGCATCGCCGCCGGACGCGAAGATCCAGTTGCCGAATTTGGTGCGGGTGAGCAGGATATGGCCGAAGAGGATCAGGCCGAGCGCCCAGACGATCAAAATCGGGACGCCGTCGACGATGGGTTGGCCGGCCCGGCTGCCGGCGACGAACTTGCCGACGATTCCGATATCGGCCAACCAGACGAACAGGCCCTTGAATAGCGTTCCGCCGAACAGCCACGCCAACGGGTCCCCCTCGGTGACGTCCCTGATGCCGCCGATGATGGTCTTGCGAGTGGTGACGATGGCCGCGAAGATGGTCAGGCCGCGCAGGATGTAGAGTGAGGCGAGAGTGACGATGAAGGACGGCAGGCCGGTCTTGACGACCAGATAGCCGTTCAGCGCGCCTATACTGATTGCGCAGGCGAAGGCTACCAGAATACCGAGCCACAGCGGATAGCCGCCCGTCACCGAGACCAACGCGATGACGATGCCGGAAAAGCCGATCATCGAGCCGACCGAGAGATCGAACTCGCCGGCGATCATCAACAGGCAGGCGCCGACGGCGATGATGGCGAACTGGGCCGAGACGACGCCCCAGTTGACGATGCCCTCGGGGGCGAACATGCCGCTGTCGCCGGCAACGCCGATGAAGAAGAAGAAAACGAGGATGGTGCCGCAGATCGCGCCGAGTTCAGGCCGCATGAGGGCCGTTCGAAGCGGCGAGCGCTTGCGGATCCGCTCGTCCACATCCGGGGTGGCTTGCACTTGAGGCGACGGTTGATCGGCCATGTCTCTCCTCCCAACCGCGTCAGCGGTCGAACCGATGGAGCACGGATGGCGTGCGTCCCATTGTTCCTTCGATCTGGTGAGATCGCGGCGCCGATTTCGGCGCCGCGATGCGGTGTGTCGCGAGGCGGCCCGAGGGCCGCGCCGGCCTAAGCTCTACCGGTATTCGCCAGCGTATTTCTCGACCATCTCCAAGGCGTCCTTGGTGACGAAGCCCGGGCCGGAATTGATGTTGTTGCCCGGCAGAACGCCGTAGCGCTTGTAGTTGGTGAGCACGACCACGGGCAGATAAGCCTGCAGGAAGGGCTGCTGATCGATGCCCCACTGGATCGTGCCGTCCTTGATCGCCTTCACGATCTCGGTGCCGAGATCGAACGTCCCGAAGTAGATCTGGCCGGCCATGCCGTTTTCCTTGACCGCCTCGATCGTCGGGTCGGCGGACGTCGGCCCCAAGGTCAGGATCGCGTCGGTGTCCGGATTGGCCGACAGGTAGGCCATGACCTTGTTCTTGATCTCGGCGGGGTCCTGGCCGGAATCGATCATCGAATCGCCGAGGTCAACCCCGAGGCCGTCGGCGAAGCCGCGACAGCGTTCGCCCACGACCGGGTTCGACACCACATGATTCACGCAAAGGAACGATGCGACGCCGTCCCGCTTGGCCCGCTGACCTGCGGCGAGGCCGGCATCGTATTCGGGCTGGCCGACATACATCAGCGCGCCGAGTTCCGCTGCCTGCTCCGGTGTGCCGGAGTTGATGATGATGACCGGAATACCCTTGGCGACGGCATCCTCGATCGGCCCCTTCAGGACGTCGGCGTCGGCCAGCGTGGTAATGATACCGTCGGGATTCGTGGCCGTGGCCTGTTCAATGATCCGGGCCATGTCCGCGATGTCGCCCGTCGTTGGATTGCGGTACTCGACTTCGACGCCCATTTGCTCGCCGGCCAAGGCGAGGGCGTTCTTGATGGTGTTCCACCAGCTGTCGCTGTCCGGCGCGTGGCTGACCAGCACAAAACGCTCGCCTTCCGCCTGCGCGGCTCCGACCATGGCGGTCGCCGCCAGCGAAGCGGCGAAGGTCGCGCCAAGGAATTTCGAGATGAGTTTTTTCACTGTGATCGTCCTCCCTGTTTTTCGCGAACGGAAACGGCCAACCGGTTCGGGTCGCTGATCCAAGACAAACACAAGCGAGATAGTTTTGCAACCGGTTGCAAAACTTGCTGACGTGCAAAACTTCGCTCGGCGGCGAGGTGAATGCAGAGGGGCGCGGCTCCCTTCAGATCAACCGTCCGGCCGCCGCGCGGAGAAGGCGGGGAGCGGCCCTCCGGCAGGTCAGGGTTTGGCCAGGCCGTCCGCATGACAGCGATTCAAGCCGACCCCGCGAATTCGCGACGGTTCACGTAATATTCAAGGTGAAATTGCGGTTTATTCGTAACGTAAGCATACGAACATTCACGATCGAAGCGGTATGATTATGATCGTCGCGTTATGATGAGAAGTCTTTAAGTATTGTAGGAATACGGTTGGCGCCCATTGCAATCGAGTACCCGCTTATGCCCGCGCTACGTGACATGTCGATCTTGAGCAGGCGAAAATTGGGCGGCGTGGCGCTCATGGCGCTGCTGTATGTTCTCGGCGGGGCGCTTGGTCTCCAACTTGCCGTTCCACCCGGATACGCAACCATCATCTGGCCGGCATCCGGAATCGCGACGGTGGGGCTGTTGCTCTATGGACGAGCGCTTTGGCCAGGCGTCTTCCTCGGATCCCTCGTATTGAACGCCGTCGTGAGTGGCGGGATCCATCAAAGCAGCCCTGACCTTCTGGCGATGACCGTCGCAGGGCTCGTCGCGGTCGGATCGACATTGCAGGCATTGCTGGCGGCAACTTTGGTGCGTCGGTTTTTCGGCATTCCGGTGAAATTGTCAGGTCTTAAAGACCTCATGCTTTTCGGCGCGATCGGCGGTCCGCTCGCTTGTCTTGTCGCCGCCAGCGTCGGCGTCGCGACGCTTTATGTCAGTGGCGTCCTCTCAGCGGATGCGCTGTTCGGCAATTGGCTGACATGGTGGGTAGGAGACATCCTCGGCGTTCTGATTTTCGTGCCGATCGGGCTTCTCAATCCGTGGCGCCCGTGGAGTGTGCGGTGGTCGGGTGGTCCGGTCGCCGGCTTTACGATGGTTGCGATGCTGAGCCTGATCGTACCGTTGGGCGTGACCTTTTACGCGTGGAAGTTGACGAGCGAGATCACCTTCGAACGCAATCACGCGGCATTTGAAACGCTGGCGGAGGACAGCGCCCACGCTTTGCGGGATCGGCTGGAATCCTACAAACGCAGTCTGGACGGCGGCGCCGGCCTGTTCGCAGCATCCGAAGCAGTCTCTCTCGACGAATGGCGGACCTATGTCGACGAACTCGATATAGAAAGGACTCTGCCGGGCATCAACGGGATCGGCTATATCGAGCCGATCGGCCTGGGCGACGTCGCTTCCTTCGAAGCACGTATGCGGCTCGAGGGCGTGCCCGAATTCGCTGTCCATCCGGATACGCCGTCACCGGACGTTTTCGCGATCACTTTCATCGAGCCGCTTGCGCCGAATAGAAAGGCGCTCGGTCTGAACATCGCCTTCGAGGACAATCGCCGAAACGGTGCGGCCGCCGCTCGCGATACCGGGAAGGCGACGATCACCAAACGGATTTTCCTGGTTCAGGATTCGACCAGAAGCGCCGGATTTTTACTGCTGCGACCGCTTTATCGCAATGGGGCGCGCCTCGATTCAGTGGCGGCCCGCAGGCAAGCTTTTCGAGGCTGGATATACGCTCCCTTCATCAGCAATCGGTTTCTCGGCGAATTGACGTCGAGCCAGGGAACCAACCTTCACCTGACGGTCTATGACGGCGAGGTCGCGGACGGCGATCAGCTTATCTTCTCCAGCAAAGCCGGCGACAGCACCGCGGCGCCGGCGGCCTACAAGATCACGAAGGTGATTTCGGCCATGGAGCAACGCTGGACCGTGGTCTGGGAAAGCACGCCGGCGTTCGAGGCGAGCGTGACCCGCGGGGAACCGTTGCTGGTCCTTCTCGGCGGCATCGCTCTGTCGGCGCTGTTCGGCGCGTTGCAGATTTCCTACGTCCGTCGCGAAGCGTCCATCCGGCGGACTGTCGCCTTGAAGACGCGGGAGATCGCTGCCCGCGAACATGAGAACCGGTCCATCGTCGATACCGCCGTCGTCGCCATCATCCTGCTTGACCGAAATGGCGAGGTGCGCTCGGCCAATCGCGCCACCGAGCTGATTTTTGGCTTTCCCGCCGACGAAGTCGTCGGGGGTCCGATCGCGCGCTTGCTCGATGGCTTCGACGCGAGCAGCCTTGCCCAGTTCCACAAGCGTGGCGAACAGGAGCCGGAAACCGACCGTCTCCCCAATCTGGTGGAAGCCAGGCGGAAGGATGGCGCCGAACTGTTTCTCGATGTGCAACTCAATGACTGGTTCACCGAAGCCGGCGAATTGCGATACACCGCCATCATCCGCGACGTCACCGTGCAGCGACGCGTCACCCTGGCGCTCGAAGAAGCCGAGAAACGCTGGAACTTTGCGCTCGAAGGCGCCTGTATCGGCGTTTTCGATATCGATCTGACGCATGGGACGTCTTTCGTCTCCGATACCTGGAAGTCGATGCTTGGCTTCGATCGCCAAGAAGAAATCGATGCTCAGCGGGAATGGCTGTCCCGCATCCATCCCGACGACATCGCTACGGTGAAGGCCGCCGACGACGCCTGCATCGAGGGCCGGGCGCAGCGCTCCCAGTCCGAGTACCGGATTCGCCGTAAAGACGGTCAATGGATCTGGTTGCGGTCCGATGCGATCGTTATCGAACGCGCTTCCGATGGAACCGCTTTGCGGATGATCGGCACCCAGACCGAGATCACGGAATTGAAGTCCGCCGAAGCCGCCATGCGTGCAAGCGAGGAAAAGCTACGCTCGGCCATCGAGCATGCGCCCGTCGGGATGGCCCTGGTCGACCTCGATGGACGATGGTTCAGGGTCAACGAGGCGCTCTGCAAGATGCTCGGCTATAGCGAAGATCAACTCCGACAACTGGATTTCCAGTCCATCACTCATCCCGACGACCTGGCAGCCGACCTTATGCTCGTCGATCAGCTTCTGAATGGGGATATCGAGACCTTTCAGCTCGAGAAACGGTATATCCACAAGGATGGCCATTCCGTTTGGGGGCTGCTGAGCGTCTCCTTGCCGAAGGACGCCGAGGGCAAGCCGGAATACTTCATTTCCCAGATCCAGGACATCAGCGATCGCAAGGAGATGGACCGGGTGAAGACCGAGTTCATCGCCACGGTCAGTCACGAGTTGCGAACGCCCCTGACCTCGATCCGCGGTTCTCTCGGTCTCGTCGTCGGCGCGATGTCAAAAGATCTTCCCACCAACGTGCTGCGACTCTTGACGATCGCGCATAAAAACTGTGAGCGGCTGATCTTTCTCATCAACGACATCCTCGATCTCGAAAAGATCGCGGACGGAAGCATGCATATCGAAAGGAAGGCCGAGGAGCTTGGATCCCTGGTCGCTCAGGCGGTCGAGGCGAACGAGGCCTACGCCGAACAGTTCGACGTTTCCCTGGAGTTCGAGCGGCCGAAAGCCGAGTTTTTTGTCGATGTTGATCAGGCGCGGCTCCAGCAAGTCCTGTCCAATCTCCTGTCGAACGCCGCCAAATTCTCACCGCGCTCCGGCACGGTCGATGTGCGCCTCGAGGTCCTCGGCGAGACCGTGCGCGTCTCGGTCGTCGATCATGGCACCGGGATCTTGCCGGAGTTCCGGTCGAGGATTTTCAGCCGATTCTCACAGGCCGATGGCTCGGCGACGCGCGAGAAGGGGGGCACGGGCCTGGGCTTGCACATCTCCAAGCAGCTCATCGAAAAAATGGGGGGAACCATCGGGTTCGACAGTCAAGCCGGCGAGGGTTCCACCTTCTGGATCGAACTTCCCGCTCTCGATATGCGGTCGCATGCGGATGTCTTGGCTATTGAGAACAGCGCGTTGACCGACGCCACTCGGAACCTGCCGAAAGCGCTTCATATCGAAGACAACAAGGACTTCAGCGAGGTACTGGCCGCCTCACTGAAGGATCGCGTGATGCTGATAAACGCGGCAACTTGTGCTAGCGCGAGGCAGCGGCTTGACGACCAGGAATTCGATCTCGTGATCATCGACCTGGAGCTGCCGGACGGGGATGGCCTCGGGTTGCTCGATCACGAGCGCCTGGCCGACACCGGCGTGCCGGTTATCGTCTTGTCGGCCAGCGATCTTTCCAAGAAGGATCCGCGCATACGGCAGAGCCTGGTGAAATCCAGAACGCCGGACGATCAGATCGTGGACACGATTCTGATGATCGCGGAAGGTGGGAAAGATCCGGAAGTCGTGCATTACGGCGGCGCCAGAGCGTGATCGACAGCAATGGAATTTGCCCACCGCGCCACCGGTTCCGCAGTCGCTGACAGAGATGAGCGACCGCTCTGCAAGACCGCATGGACGATGGGGCTGCACGATCGTCGGTGAATTGGCTCGTGGTAGAAATGGCACCGCGCGATCAAGCAGAGCCAGTCATCGCTTATCGCTTATCCCAATGCCGCGCCTGAATGCCGGGCGGCACACCAACCTTCCGGCGACGCGGTCTAAATGACCGATCGTTCCGCAAGACCGACGGCGTTTACGTCTCCTTCGACCACCAAGTACATGAGACCGTCACAATGCCAGTCGTGAACCTGATCGAAAGCGCCTCAGTCATCACGCTTGCGGTTTTGTGCGTCAACTTCGTCGGCGATCGGCTCGACCGAATGTTCTGGCTTAAGGGCATACTCTTGGGCATCGTTTTCAGCCTGACCGGCCTCATCAGCATGTTATCGCCGGTCAGTCCCGCGCCCGGCATTTTCATCGATGCCCGGAATGTCGTGATCGCATTGTCCGCGATCATCGGCGGGCCGGTCAGCGTCGTTTTCACCGTGCTCACGCTGTCGATCTTCCGTATATCGGAAGGCGGAGCAGGGGCTTTAACCGGGGTGGCTAGCATCACGCTGGTCGCCGTATTCGCAACTCTCGGATGGCTCTGGATTCACTTCAGGAAAAAGGGTCGTCTCGATTTCACGATTATTCTTGCCGTTGCGACCGTGGCAGCTGCGGTGCCGGTGTTTAGCGTTACGTTTCTCCTGCCCATCAGCGACCCGAAAATTGCCGTCAAAATCCTCTCCTACGTCGTGCCGACCAATCTTTTAGGCGTGATCGTCTTCGGCATCCTCTTTCTGAGGGAACAGCAACGCCGTTGGGTTCTGGCGGCGCTGCTCGATAGCCAAGCCCAGATGAAGGCGGTGGCCAACAACGCGCCTGGCGTTCTCTTTCAAATGTCGCTTGCCTCGCCCAAAATGCCGAAGCTCAGATACCTGTCGGGCGGCGCGAAGCGCGTGATCGGAATCTCCGCGGAAGAGGCGCTTGCCAAGCCGGAGATGCTGACCGGGATGGTTCCTCCCAAGACCATGCAGCGTCTCTCCTTGTTGCTCGCGCAATCGGCGGAAAGCGGTGCTCCCTGGACGATCGAGACCGAATTCACCCGGCCGGATGGCCGGATGCTCTGGATGCGGGCCTCGGCCGAACCGCGCCGGGACCAGACCGGAACCTTGGTGTGGGACGGAACGCTGTTCGACATCTCCGAAGAAAAGCGTAACGAGCAGCTCCGCAACGATTTCATTTCCACCGTCAGTCACGAATTGCGCACACCCCTAACCTCGATTCGCGGTTCGCTCGGCCTGGTCGCCGCCGGAGCGGCCGGCGAAATGTCGTCCAAGGCCACAAAGCTCATCGCGATCGCCCATTCGAACAGCGAACGCCTCGTCCGGTTGATCAACGACATCCTCGACATCGAGAAGATCGAAACCGGTAACATGCCGTTCGCGCCCCGCCCGTTGCAGCTTCGCTCGCTGACCGAGGAAGCCGTGGAAGCGAGCCGGGACTATCTCAGCGATCGCGGCGTTTCCATCGAGATCAAGGACGAGGCACCTGGAGCCGTGGCCGTCGTCGATCCGGACCGGTTCCATCAATTGATTGCCAATCTACTTTCCAACGCCATCAAGTTTTCGCCGCAGAACGGCCAGATCGAGGTGCGCCTAACCCGTTCGACGGATTATCTTCGTATCTCGGTCAAGGACGAGGGAGCCGGAATTCCCGAAGCATTCCGAGAGCGGATTTTCGGCAAGTTCGAGCAGGCCGACGCCTCCGACACCCGCGCGAAGGGCGGCACAGGTCTGGGGCTCAGCATTGCCAAGGCGATCGTCGAACGCCTTGGCGGTCAGCTTTCATTCGACAGCGAGGTTGGTGTCGGCACCATCTTCCATGTGGATCTGCCGGAGGCGCGAGGCGCCAAAACCAGCGGCGAGGAAGTTGTCCAGGTTTTCAGCCGGGTCACCGGGGGAAAGCGCATCCTCATCTGCGAAGACGACGCCGATGTCGCGGCGGTGATCGCGCATATGATCGACGAACTGGGAATCGCGACGGATATCGCGCCCGATGTGGCAACAGCGCGGGCCTATCTCACCAAGAACCACTACATGGCAATGACCCTCGACATCAAGCTTGGCGGAGGGTCCGGCATTGCGCTCTACGATGAACTGCGATCGATGCATCGCTGCGCCGATCTGCCGGTGATCGTCGTTTCAGCCATCGCCGACGAGACACGGAAAACACTGAATGGCCAGGCAGTCGGCATCGTGGACTGGCTTGCGAAGCCGATCGACTCCGATCGCCTTACGTCCGTCATCCGAGATATCGCGGCGGACGATTTGAGAGCCGGCCCTAAAATCCTGCATGTGGAAGACGATGAGGGAGTTTTGCAGGTGATTTCCGCCAGCCTTGGCGACGGGGTCGATATCACCGGCGCCCGGACGGTCGCGGAAGCGCGACAGAAACTCGGTGCCGAGCACTTCGATCTCATCATTCTCGATCTTTCCCTTCCGGACGGCACGGGGGCAAGTCTGCTGAGCGACATCCCCGCCGATACGGCGATCGTCATCTTCTCGGCCTACGAGATCGACGACGATCTGGCGTCGAGAGTGCATGCCGCGATGACCAAAACGAAGACGTCGGAGGTATCGATGGCTAGATTGATCAAATCCCTGACCTTCAAGCGGTCGAAGCAAAATGATCTCATCAAGCAGGGGGCCGCGTGAGCCTATGTCGAAATACCGTATCCTTTATGTCGATGACGAGGCGGATATCCGCGAAGTCGCGGAAATGTCGCTGGAGCTGGATCCGGCATTCGAGGTGAGAACCTGTTCCTCCGGGGCCGATGCGCTCATGGCGGCGCCGGCGTGGCAGCCCGACCTCATCCTGCTCGACGTGATGATGCCTGGAATGGACGGTCCCGAAACCCTCAAGGCCCTCCGGAGCGACGACAGGACGGCCTCGTGCCCGGTCGTGTTCATCACCGCCAGAACCCAGAGCTACGAGGTCGAGCGCTTTCTCTCGCTCGGGGCGGCCGGCCTGATCGCCAAGCCGTTCGATCCAATGTCGCTGGCTGAGGACGTCAAGCGCTATCTGAGCTGATCGCATCGTCCGAGAGCCGGCCGCTTCCTGCCTGATTGTGCGGAAGAGCGAATACCGCGTCGATTGAGCCTGGTAACGGCCTGTGCCATAGCAAAGCGCGCAAACGCGCCGGGGCGCACGTCGCATGCTCCATGCGATGCCGCGACCGACACTATGCAAGGACTGCCCCATGGCGTTTCGCCCAACGAGCCCCCCGCTGGCCCGCGCTCTCGCGGAACGCGGCTACGAAGACCCGACGCCCGTCCAGGATGCGGTTCTGGAGACGGAGGCGGCAGAGCGCGATCTCCTCGTCTCGGCGCAGACCGGATCGGGCAAGACCATCGCCTATGGCCTGGCGATCGCCTCGACGCTGCTCGGTGACGCGGAGCGGCTGGGGCCGGCCGGCGAGCCGCTGGCGCTGATCGTCGCGCCGACGCGCGAATTGGCGATGCAGGTCACCACCGAGCTGACCTGGCTCTATGCGCAAACCGGCGCGCAGATCGTGACCTGTGTAGGCGGCATGGACCCGCGTGCCGAAAAACGGAAGCTGGCCCATGGTGTCCACATCGTGGTGGGAACGCCCGGCCGCCTGCGCGATCATCTGGAGCGCGGCGCGCTGCGGATCGGCGGGCTCAAGGCCCTTGTCCTGGACGAGGCGGACGAGATGCTCAATCTCGGCTTCCGCGAGGATCTGGAATTCCTGCTCGAGGCGACGCCGCGCGAGCGCCGCACCTTGCTGTTCTCGGCGACCCTGCCGAAGACGATCACCACCATGGCCAAGCGCTATCAGCGCGACGCGCTGCGCATCGAGGCGACGCGCGGTGCCGCCGGCCATGTGGATATCGAGTATCGCGCCATCCGCATCGCGCCGAACGAGATGGAGCACGCGATCGTCAATGTGCTGCGTCTGGCAGACGCGCCGAGCGCGATCGTCTTCTGCAACACGCGTGAGGCGGTGCGCCATCTCTCTTCGGGACTTTTGGAGCGCGGCTTCTCGGCCGTGACGCTGTCCGGCGAACTTGGCCAGAGCGAGCGCAATCAGGCCATGCAGGCGTTGCGTGACGGGCGGGCGCGGGTTTGCGTGGCCACCGACGTCGCGGCGCGGGGCATCGATCTGCCGAGCCTCGGCCTCGTCGTCCACGCGGATCTGCCGAGCGACGCCGAAACCCTGCAACACCGCAGCGGCCGAACCGGCCGCGCCGGCCGCAAGGGCGTGTCGGTGCTGCTGGTGCCGATTTCGCGACGCCGCAAAGCCGAGCGGCTTCTGGCCGAGGCCCGGATCCAGGCGACATGGGGCGGGGCCCCCTCCGCCGACGACATTCGCCGGCTGGACGAACAGCGGCTGTTGTCCGATCCGATCCTGACCCAGGAAGCCAGCGAGGACGATCTGGCCGCCGCCCGCAATTTGCTGGCGACACGATCGCCCGAAGAGATCGCTGCGGCATTGGCGCGGCTCTATCGTTCGCGCCTGCCGTCGCCGGAGGACGTCTTCGATCCCGGCTTCGGCCCCGATCCGAAGGCCGGCAAGGACTACGCGGCCGGTCGTGACCGAACGCCGGGGCGCGGCAAGGAGCACGTGCGCGGCGGCCCCACGGTGTGGTTCCACATGGATGTCGGCCGGCGCAACAATGCCGATCCAAAATGGATTCTGCCGCTGCTGTGCCGGCGCGGCAAGATCACCCGCGAAGAGATCGGTGCGATCAAGATCTTCGACCGCGAGACCAAGGTCGAGATCAGCGAGAGTGTCGCCAAAAAATTCGCCGCCGCGGCCGAGGTCAGCGACGGCGACGACATCACGATCTCGATGACCGATTCACCCGGCGATGGCGGAGCGCGCGCGGGCAGGGGGCCGTCGGGCAAGCCGCGCGGCAAGAAGCCCTATCAAGGCAAGCGCCAGGACGGCGCCCCAACCTCGGATAAGCCCCAGGGCAAGCCGCGCCGCCCCAAACGCCCGAAGGTCTGAACGCCAGGCCGTCCCGGGCGGGTGCAGGGATCAGATGTCGACCTTGTCGCCGCCCTTGAGCTGCAGGATTTCGCGGGCTTCGTCGGGCGAGGCCACGTCCAGCCCCAGGCCCTCGATGATGGAGCGGGCCAGGCGAACCTGATCGGCATTCGAGGTCGCCAGCTTGCCGGCACCGGCCCATAGCGAGTCCTCCAGTCCGACGCGGATATTTCCACCCATCGCCGCGGCCTGTGCGGCGATGGCCAGTTGGTGACGGCCGGCGCCGAGTACCGACCAGCGATACTGATCCCCGAACAGCCGGTCGGCCGTCCGCTTCATGTGCATGACGTCTTCCGGGTGCGGCCCGATCCCGCCGAGCAGGCCGAAGACGGACTGCACGAACAGCGGCGGCTTCACCAGACCCCGGTCGAGGAAATGCTTCAGATTGTAGAGATGCCCGATGTCGTAGCACTCGAACTCGAAGCGCGTGCCGTTATCGTAGCAGGTCTCTAGGATGTACTCGATGTCCTTGAAGGTGTTGCGGAAGACGAGATCGCGCGTGTTGGCGAGGTGTTCCTTCTCCCACGGATGCTGGAACTCCTTGTATTTGTCGAGCAGGTGAAACAGGCCGAAATTCATCGACCCCATGTTGAGGGATGCGACCTCCGGCTTGAACCGCGCCGCCGGCAGGATGCGTTCTTCGACCTTCATGTAGGGGCTGCCGCCGGAGGTGATGTTGATGACCGCCCCGGTCTGTTGCTTGATGCGCGGCAGGAAGCGCGCGAAAGCCTCGACCGTCTGATCCGGCTTGCCGGTCTCAGGATCGCGGGCGTGGAGATGCAGGATCGCCGCGCCGGCTTCGGCGGCGGCCACGGCATCGGTGACGATCTCATCCGGCGTGATCGGCAGATGCGGCGACATGGTCGGCGTGTGGATTGCGCCGGTGACGGCGCAGGTGATGATGACTTTGCGTTGGGCCATAGCCGTCTCCTTCAGGATTTGATGTCGCGGTCGGATTGCCGCTTGTGCGCGGCAAGGGCCATCAGGCGCCGGTCACGCCATTGCTGCCGGGCGCCTAACTCGTCTTCAGGCAAGCGCTCGCGGCGGTCCTTTTCGACCGTCTCGATAACCGGGCCGGCCCAATCGACGCGCCGGCGCTGCGATGGCGCGATGGTTTCGTAGATGCCTTGGTAGCGCGTCACGTAGTCGCGGACGCCGCCGGGGGCGTTGAGGTCGATGGTCTCGAACGGCCCCATGAAACTCCAGCGTAGCGCCAAGCCTTCCCGAATGCCGATGTCGACGTCCTCTGGATCGGCAAAGCCGTCATGAACGAGGCGAAACGCTTCTTCGAGCAACGCCCCCTGCATGCGGTTCATGACGAAGCCGTCGATCTCGCGCTTCATCACGATCGGCGACTGGCCGGCCTCGCGCATCAAACTCGCGGTCCGATCGCGCGCGTCGGCGCTGGTCCAGGGCGCCGGAACGACTTCCACGGCCGGTACGAGATAGGGCGGGTTGATCGGATGGGCGACCAGACAGCGCTCGCGGGTGCGAAGATGCTCGCTGAACAAGGACGGCAGGATCGCCGAGGTCGACGAGGCAAGCACCGCGTCGGCGTCTGCATGCTCTTCCAGTTCGCTGAAGACGGCGCGCTTGATCGTGAGATCTTCGGGCGTGTTCTCCTGCACATGCACCGCGCCGTCGAGCGCGGCGGGCAGGGAGGTCGCCAGATCGATGCGGCGAAGCACGGCTTCTGGCTTCGCGCCGTTCAACAGGTCGAATTCGGCCAATGACGGCAGGATTTCGGCGATATAGGCCCGCGCGCTTTCGGGAGCGCCGTCCTGGCGGTCGAACAGCGCGATGTCGTGGCCGGCCCGGGCGAAGGTGATGGCCCAGGCGCGGCCGATCAGGCCGCAGCCGACGATGGCGATCTTAGTCATGGATTCTCCCTGCCGTTCAGAGCCAAAGGACCTCCCGGCGCAGATCGAGATCGCGCGCCAGCGGCCGGGCGGGTCCTTCATGCACGACGCGACCGCGTTCGAGCACTGTCACCCGATCGGCGAGATTGAGCACGAGATCGAGATGATGATCGACGATCAGGATCGAAACCTCGCTGCGCAGCTTGTCGAAGGCATCGAACAGCTCTTCGGTGATCGCCGGGGACAATCCCTCGAAGGGTTCGTCCAGCAGCAACAGCCGGGTGTCGCCGACGAGCGCGCGGGCTACCGCGACCATCTGTTGTTCGCCGCCCGACAGGCGGTCGGCATCGATGTCGAGCCGTTCGCGAAGCCGCGGAAAGAATTCGAGCACCCGTTCCTCGGTCCAGTGGCGGCCATTGCCGGTCAGCCGCCGCAGGCGTCCCAATTCGAGGTTCTGGCGCACCGACATGCCGGAAAACAGTCCCCGGCCCTGCGGGACGTATCCAACCCCACGGCGCGCGATTTCGGCGGAGGCAAGGCCTGCGATGTTCTCGCCAGCCAAGGTCGCCTCGCCCGTCGCGGGCGGAGCGATGCCGATCAAGGTCTTCAGCAAGGTGGTCTTGCCCGCCCCATTACGGTCGAGCAGAGCGACGATCTCGCCGTGATGGACGTCCAGCGAGACGTCCGAAAGGATCTGGCTCTTGCCGTAGAAGGTGTCGATCCCCTTGAGGCCGAGCAGCAGTTCCGGCCGGGCGGCCGAGACCAGTTCGCGCGCGGCAAGCGCGGCGACGCCCGAGCCGATATAGATGTCCTGCACGCGCTTGTCGGTGCGAACCTCTTCCGCGCTTCCGTCGACGAGGACCTCGCCGCCATTCATCACGGTAACCGCATCCGCCAGGTCGAAGACGCGGTCGATGTCATGTTCGACCAGGAGCACCGGGATGTCGTCGGCGATCTGGCGAATCAGACGGCCGATCCGTTCGCGCTCTGCCGCGGCCAGGCCCGCCAGTGGCTCGTCCAGCAGCAGCATGCGCGGCTTCGAGGTGATGGCGAGTCCCATGTCGAGCACCCGCTGTCCGCCATAGGACAGCGCGCCGGCCTCGGCCGTCTCCATGCCGCGGACGCCGAGAAAACGGATGATCTCCGCGGTCTCCTGATTGATCGCCGTGATCCCTTTCGCGCCGATCCACGGATTGAACCGGCTGGCGTGGGTCGCCTGGACACCCAGTCGCAAGTTCTCCTCGACGCTGAGGGTCGGGAAGAGATTGGTGATCTGGAACGAGCGGGCCAGACCCCGGCGGCACACGGCCTCGGGCGGCAGGCCCGCAATGCTCTCATCGCCAAGGGTCACCTTGCCGCGACTGGGCGCGAACATGCCGGAGATGAGGTTGAACGCACTGGTCTTGCCGGCGCCGTTGGGACCGATCAGCGCATGCAGGGTTCGATTGCGGACGATGAAGCTTGCGTCGCGCACCGCCTGGACGGAGCCAAAATTCTTGGCCAACCCGGCGACGCGAAGCAGCGGCTCGCGGTCGGCATCCTTGCGGCGCAGAAAGGCGGGGAGCGGTTCGCCCTCGGCGATGCTGCGGTTGGCCATCGCGGCGGCGCCCGTGCGCTTCGGCAGGAACGGGCCGATGATGCGCCCGGCCACGCCGACGAGACCGGAGGGCGAGAACATGATGAAACCGACGAAGAGCAGGCCGAAATAGAACAGCCAATCGCCGGTCCATTGCGACAGGAATTCGCGGAACAGGACGTAGAACAGCGCGCCGAGGGCTGGGCCGAGGAAGCTGCGCGAGCCGCCGATCAGCACCATCGCGAGGAGTTCGCCGGAAAAGGCCGGCGACACGGGGTCGGCCGAAGCGAAGCGGTGATGGAAGAGAAACAGGACGCCGGCAAGGGCGGTGACAGTCGCCGAGACGACGAAACAGATCAGCTTGTAGGACGGTGTCGCGTAGCCGAGGAAGCGCGCCCGCTCCTCGTTTTCCCGGATCGCGACGAGAACCGTGCCGATCGGCGAGCGGACGAAGCGCTGCAGTCCGAAGAATACGGCGAAGACCACGATGGCGGCGAGCACGTAATAGGAGTCGCTGTTCACCGTCGAGAGGCCGAACGGGGCCGGGCGGGTAATGCCGCCGAGGCCGTTTTCACCGCCGGTCACCTCCGTCCAGCGAAATGCGATGGCGTAGCCGAGGGCCGTGAGAGCCAGGGTCAGAAGCGAAAAATAGACGCCCTTGCGCCGCAAGATGAGGAACCCGAGGACGGTGGCCATGACCGCAACGGTGGCGATCGAGATCAGCGCGGGCAGCAGCATCTGGTCGGGAAACCAGTGGAGATGGGCCAGCGCGGCGGCGTAGACGCCGATGCCGAACCACAGCCCGTTGCCGAAGGAGATCAGCCCGGTGTAGCCGAACAGAAGATTCAGGGCGAGCGCGGCAGTGGCAAGGACGATGACGTCGATGGCGGAATCGACCGTCAGGCCTATCGCTTCCATGAAGAATGGCAGGACGACAAGCGCCGTCAATGCGATGACGATGTTGAGAGACCGTGACAGCATGGGAGCGCCCTACTCGAACCTGGCGATCCGCTCGCCGAACAGGCCGCGAGGCCTGACGAGCAGCACGAGCAGCATCAAAATGTACATCGAGGCTTCGGCGGCCGGCGGATAGAAATAGATGGTCAGCCCCCGGACCACTCCGACGAGGAGCGCCGCGACGATCACGCCCCAGAACGACCCTAGCCCACCGATCACCACGACCACGAAAGCGGGGATGAGAATCTCGGCTCCCATGGCCGGGTGAATGCCGGTAATGGGGGCCATCATCGTTCCGGCCAGTCCGGCGAGGCCGAGGCCGAGGGCCGCGACGGCGGTGAGATACGGCTTCAGGGAAATGCCGAGCGCGCCGACCATGTCGGGCGCCTGGATGCCGGCCCGCACGATCCGGCCGAACGGCGTTCGCTGCAGGAGCAGCCAGAGGCCTGCTACGGCGGCGGTGGCGACGATCAGGATGGCGAAGCGATAGCGCGAATAGATGAAGTCGCCGATAAAGATCTGGCCGCTGAGAAATTGCGGGATCGAAAAGGGACGGGGGCTCGCGCCGAAGATCATGCGGAGCGACTGCTCGATGACCATGGCAAGCCCGAAGGTCAGCAGCAGGCTCAACGCCGGATCGGCCTTGTAGAAAGGCCGCAGGAACACCCGTTCGACCCCCACGCCGATAACGGCCACCAAGAGTGGCGCGGCCACGAAGGCGGAATAACCGAGTGTGTCGAACAGCAGGACGACCAGATAGGCGCCGATCGCGTAGAAACCGCCATGCGCCAGATTGACGATGCCGCCGAGCGAAAAGATCAGCGACAGGCCGAGTGCGATCAGCAGATAATTGACGCCGACGAACAGGCCGTTGACGACCTGTTCGAGGACAAAGATGGCTTCCAGGGGCAAGGTACGACCCTCAGCGATGATCGGAAGACTTCAAAACCCGTCGGCGCGACGAGCGGCGCCGCGCCGACGAACCCGATACGACGAACCTATGCGGCGTCGAAGCTACAGGCGTTCTCGGCCTCGGTCGGCGCGATCGCCTCCAGATCGTCGCCTTCGCCCGGCACCGCCGCGCCGAGCAGCATCAGATCCCACTCGTCCTCCAGCTGGTCGAGTGGCTTGGCCGTCATTGTGTACATTTCCTGGATGAGCTGGTGGTCGCGCTTGCGGAAATAGCCCTCGCGCGCCTTCAGGATGTCGAGCTTCGGCTCGCCCTCGAAATATTCCAACACGGCATCGGTCTCGGTCGATTTGGTCTCGGTCATCGCCTGCGCGACCAGCTTGGTGGCGAGATAATCGCCCCAGGCCTGGTTGTCTGGCGGTTTGCCCCATTTGGCGGTGAAGGCCTGGACGAAAGCCTGCGCGCCGGGATTCTCCAGCTTGTGATGCCAGACTACCGGCCATTCGCCACCGAAATTGCCCTTGCCGGCGCCCCAGGCGACGGCGGTGTCGAAGCCGAAACCGCCATAGGGAAAGTCGAGGCCGTACTCGGTATACTGCTTGACGAAATTGGTGATCTGATTTCCGGCGAGGTTGGAGATGATGAGATCGGGTTTCGCCTGCCGGATCTTCAGGATGTAGGCGCTGAAATCGGTGGCGTCGGTCGGAACCAGATCCTCCCATGCGACCGTGCCGTTGTTGGCCTCGATAAAGTTCTTGCCGACGCGGGAAAGATCCTGGCCGTAGGCGTAGTCGGCGGTGAGGAAGTAGATTTTCTTGCCGTCGATGAGGCCGTCGCGCAGGAAGGCGGAGCCGACACCCTTCACATATTGGGAGTTCGACGCCTCGACGTGGAACATGTAGCGGCTGCAGTCGCTGCCGCGCAGGGCATCGGAGTTGCAGCCGGTGTTGAAGAACAGCTTCTTGTTCCGTTCGACGACCTGCGCGATCGCGAGGCCGGACGCCGAGCTGATTTCGCCGATGATGCAGGCGACGTTGTCGCGGGTGATATAGCGCTCGGCCTTGGTCGACGCCGTGGCCGGATTGACGCTGTCCTCCATCAGGAGCTCGATCTGGCGGCCGTCGATGCCGCCCGCGGCGTTGAGTTCCTCGACCGCCAGCTGGACGCCGAGCTGGGCGTATTCGCCGAGGGGCCCGAGAAAGCCGGTCAGCGGCGTTAAATGGCCGATCTTGACGACCTCGCTTTGTGCCCGGGCGATAAAGGGTGTTCCGAGACCGGCGACGAGTGCCGCCGTGCCGATTCCCTTGATGACCTGTCTGCGGTGGGGCCGGATATGCGAACTGGACATTCTTCTTCCTCCCAATGGATCCGTCTGAAGGGGCTCCCTCGGCTCGTGATCCGCGGGACCCGCGGGGACGGCCTGCTGCCCCTTCACTCAGATTGTCATTTGTGATCACACATGACACATCTAGGAAAACGTGCTTTCGTGTCTGAGTCCAGCGGTAAGGTTGGTGAACGAGGAATTTATTTCATGAGCGTCGTCGAGACGGGTATCGCCGACAAGGTGCTGCGGGTGTCGCGGGTGACGCTCGGTGAGCACGTCTACCGGGATCTGCGGGAGCTGATTCTGGCGGGGCAGGTGGCGCCCGGCGAGAAGTTCACGCTGCGTGGCCTGGCCGAGGCGGTCGGCACCAGCCCGATGCCGGTGCGCGAGGCGGTCGGCCGGCTATCGGCGGAAGGGGCGCTGGAAATCCTGCCGAATCGGGCGATCCGGGTGCCGATCATGACCCGCGAGCGGTTCGGCGAATTGACGATCATCCGCATGGAAGTGGAAGGTCTCGCCGCTCAGTTCGCGGCGGAACGGGCCGACGCCGCGCAGATCGCCGTCGCCTGCGCCCATCACGAACGCTTTGCCGCCGAGAGCCGGCACCGCGACCCCGACGGGGCGGTCGCGCTGAAGGCCAACAAGGAGTTGCATTTCGCCGTCTATGCGGCGGCGGGCATGCCGCAATTGCAGCAGATCATCGATGGGTTGTGGCTGCAGGTCGGGCCGGTCATCAACCTCGATCTGCGCGCTAGCGGGCGCCGGCTGAAAGAGGTCGAGGCCCACAAGCACCATGCCCGGCTCATCGCGGCGCTGAAGGCAAGGCAGGCCGATGAGGCCCGCGCCGCCGTGGCGGCGGATATCCGGGACGCGGCGGATTTCATCCTGGCGAACGGCAATCTGCCGTCTGCCTCAATCTGAGAACGAGAGTGACGATGGTATCGGACATTACCGGTTTGCGGGTGTTGGTGACGGCGGGCGCGTCGGGCATCGGGCTGGAGATGGTGCGAGCCTTCCAGGCCGGGGGCGCGCGCGTGCATTACTGCGACATCAGCGACGGGGAGGGGGCCGGAACCGACCTCGAGGGCGTCACCGCCAGCCGGGCCGACGTCTCGGATCGCGGCGATGTTGCGCGGCTGTTCGCGGAAGTGGAGAAGACGCTCGGGGGGCTCGACGTTCTGGTCAACAATGCCGGCATCGCCGGGCCGACGGGGCGGGTCGAGGGCATCGATCCCGAGGCGTGGGACCAGACCCTTAACGTCAACATCACCGGCCAGTTCAACTGCACCCGGCTGGCCGTGCCGCTGCTCAAGCGGAGTTCGAACGCCAGTATCGTCAACTTGGCGTCGCTGGCGGGGCGGCTGGGGTTTTCCATGCGCACTCCCTACGCCGCGTCGAAATGGGCCGTCGTCGGCTTCACCAAGTCGTTGGCCATCGAGCTCGGCGAGTTCGGCATTCGCGTCAACGCGATCCTGCCCGGCTCCGTCGATGGACCGCGCATCCAATCGGTGTTCGCCAACAAGGCGGCCGCGCTCGGCAAGAGTTACGAGGAGGTCGAGGCGGCGGCTCTCGCGGTGACGTCGCTCAGAAAGCTCATTCCGCCGCAGCACCTCGCGGCGATGGCGGTGTTCCTGGCATCTGCGCAAGGTTCGAGTATTTCCGGACAGGCCCTGAGCATCGACGGCGACGCGCAGATGATGGTCTGACGCCTGAGCTTCGGGCCAGACACCGACGGCGCCCTGTCTCGAACCGACCGCCCACGTCCTCCGTCCGCGCTTTCCGGAAATCGCCGTTGATTGGGATATGCCTGCAAACGATCGCTGTTATATGGGGCGGGTCGCTATCTGAGACGCGGGGAAAATGACGTCTTTCGAGGAAACCTGCGGGGCTCTGGCCGCTTTCGATGTGGTCCGGGACTGGCTGTTGGATGGGCTGGCGCCAGTCGCGCCGGTCGATCTGCGGCTTGATGACGCGATCGGCGCGATCGCCGCGGAGCCCGCACCGGCTGCGCACGCCTGTCCGCCGCGCGATGAAGCGGCGGTCGACGGCTGGGCACTGGTGGCGCGGGATCTGATCGGCGCCTCGTCTTTCGCGCCCGCGGTTCCGGCGGTTCCCCCGGTCTGGGTCGAGGTTGGCGACGCCCTGCCGGACGGATGCGACTGCGTTGTCGACGCTCACGGGGTCGATACGCAAGGGCCGCTCGTCCAGGTCCTCACCGACGCCATTCCGGGACAGGGTCTGCGCCGCGCCGGCGAGGACATCGCGGTGGGGCAGTTGCCGGCAACCCCTGGGCGCAGGATCTCTGCCTTCGACATTCTTTGCGCGCGGCGGGGCGGTTTCGCGAGTTTACCCGTGCGGCGGCCGTTGGTCCGCCTGATCGATCTGGAATCCGCCCATGCCGCGCGCCTCACCGCCGATTTCGCCGCGGCGCGGGCCAGAGCGGCAGGCGCCGATGTCGCGCGCGTCTCGTGCAAGCGCGATGTGGCCTCCACCGCGAACGGCATTCTGGACGAACCTGCGGACCTGATCGTCCTCGTCGGTGGAACGGGCGCGGGCCGGAACGACCACACGGCGGCCGCCATTGCTCAGGCCGGCGAACGCTTCGCCCACGGGATCGCGCTGCAACCTGGGCGCACCGCCGCCTTCGGCAGGGCCGGGCATATTCCGGTGATCGCCTTGCCGGGGCAGCCGGATCAGGGGCTGGCGGTCTGGCTGGCCCTTGTCGAGCCGATTCTTCGCGTGTTGACTGGAGCGAGACGGCGAGACCCGGTATCCATGCCGCTGGCGCGTAAGATATCGTCGGGAATCGGAGTCACGGAGATCGTTTTACTGAAGCAGACGGAACGCGCCTGGACGCCGCTTTCGGTCGGCGCCCTGTCGCCGGCGCAGCTTGTGTCGGCCGACGCATGGTGCCTGATTCCCGCGATGAGCGAAGGCCATGCCGCTGGTACGCCGGTTGCCGGATTTTCTCTCCATGAGGAGCCATGACGAAGAATTTCACAATCGCGTCGAACGCCCCGACCACCGCCCGCAGCGGGGGCGTGGAGCAGGAGCAGTTCCTGTCGATCCTGTCACGCGAAGAGGCGTTTCAACGATTCGAAGCGGCTGTATTCCCGCGCGCGTTGGCGAGAGAGCAATGCGCGCTTCAGGACGTTCTGGGCCGAGTGCTTGCGGCCGATATCGTCTCGCCCGTCGACGTGCCGTCGTTCGATCGGTCCAATGTCGACGGGTTCGCGGTGCAGTCGGGTGATCTGGCGACCTGCGGCCAGGCCAAGCCTGCGCGTCTGGCTCTCAATCCCGAAACGCTCGCTTGCGGCATTGCTCCGAAATTGCCAGTGCCCAGCGGCACGGCCACGCCGATCTCGACGGGCGGGATGGTTCCGCGCGGGGCCGACGCGATCGTCATGGTCGAGCACACGCAGCCCCTTGAAGACGGAGCGGTCGAAGTCCGCCGCGCCGCCTCGGCCGGCCAGTTCATTTCCTATGCGGGCTCGGACATCGCGCGCGGCGAATTGCTGCTGCGTGCCGGGATCAGCATCGGCTCGCGCGAAATCGGTATGCTCGCCGCCTGTGGGATTGCCCGCGTCGAGACGGTGCAGAAGGTCAAGGTGGCGGTCCTGTCGACCGGCGACGAACTCGTGCAGCCGGGACAGCCGCTCGGTCCAGCGTCGGTCTACGATACCAACGGCGCGATCGTCGCCGCGGCGATTTTCGAGAACGGCGGGGTGCCGGATTTCCTTGGCGCGTTTCCCGACGACGAGGACAAGCTGGAGGCCGCGATGCGCGCGGCGCTGGAAACCCACGACATGGTCATCCTGTCCGGCGGCACCTCGAAGGGTGCCGGCGACGTCAGCCATCGCATCGTCGGTAGGCTGGGCGAACCGGGGATCATCGCGCATGGCGTCGCGCTGAAGCCGGGAAAGCCGCTTTGTCTGGCGGTCTGCGACGACAAGCCGGTGGTGATCCTGCCGGGGTTCCCGACATCCGCGATGTTCACCTTTCACGACATGATCGCGCCGATCCTGCGGCGCATGGCCGGGCTGCCACCGCGCGCCGAGACGCGGGTATCAGCGCGCGTTCCCGTGCGGATCGCCTCCGAGCTCGGACGCACTGAATTCGCGATGGTATCGCTGATCGAAGGCGGCGATGGGCTGGTCGCCTATCCGACCGGCAAGGGATCGGGCGCCATCACGTCGTTTTCCCAGGCGGACGGGTTTCTGCGCATCGAAGCGCTGGCCGACCATCTGCCCGCGGGGGCGCAAGCCGAGGTCACGCTGTTCACGCCGCATGTGCGGATTCCCGATCTGGTCATCATCGGCAGCCACTGTACCGGCCTCGACCCGATCCTGGCGCCGCTGGCCCGCGACGGGCTGACGGTCCGCTCCCTCGCGGTCGGCAGTCTGGGCGGCCTTGCTGCGGCCAAGCGCGGCGAGTGTGATCTTGCGCCGATCCACCTCTATGATCCTGAAACCGACAGTTACAACACGCCGTTCCTGGTCGAAGGTCTGGAACTGGTTCCCGGCTGGCGGCGCATGCAGGGGGTTGCGTTTCGCATCGGCGACCCGCGTTTCGAGGGCGCTGGCGCGAACGAGGCCGTTGCCAACGCACTCGCGGATCCGGGATGCCTAATGGTCAACCGCAATCAGGGCGCGGGTACGCGCATTCTGATCGACCGGCTGCTGGGCCAGCACCGCCCGGGCGGCTACTGGAACCAGCCGCGCTCGCACAACGCGGTGGCGGCCGCCATCGCGCAGAAGCGTGCCGACTGGGGCGTGACGATCGAGCCGGTGGCGACAGCAGCGGGGCTCGGCTTCATCCCGCTCACCGAGGAGTCTTACGATTTCGTGCTGGTCTCGGCGCGGAAGCAGCGGAGCGCGGTCCAGGCGTTCTTGTCGGCGCTCCACGCTCCGGAAGGCCGCGAGGCGTTGAAACAGGCGGGTTTCCGGCCCGCCTGATTGTCAATCGGGAAGCAGAGCCGCCAGAGTCTCGGCTTCGCCAAGATCCTCGACCGTATTGGCGTTGAAGAAGGGATCGACCGGCTCGTTCGGCCAGGCGACCGTCGCCAGGCGATAGCGCGCCGTCCATCGGTCGATCTTGCGCATGTCCTCGCGGACAAGGGCGTCGCGCAATTCGTCGCGCAACGCCACCTTCCAAAGACCGATCACCGGATGCGACCAGCCTCCGGACGCGGCGACCGCTAGGTCGGCGTTCTCGGCCTCCCGAGCCTCCTCAAGACTGGCAACGAGATCGCGCGGCAGGAACGGACAATCGCCCGCCACGCTTACGACCCATGCGGCGCCGGGCCGATTCTCCGCGGTCCAGTCGAGCGCCGCCAGAATGCCGGCGAGCGGTCCGGGGAAGTCTTCGAGTGTATCGGCGACCACCGGCAGGTCGAAGGCCGCAAAGCGGGCCGGGTCGCCATTGGCGTTGAGGATCAGTTCGGCGCATTGCGGCGCGAGGCGATCGACGACATGCGACAGGATGGTGCGTCCGCCGATCGCCCGCATCGGCTTGTCGCCGCCGCCCATACGCCGCGCCAAACCGCCGGCGAGGATGACGCCGATCGGCAATGTCGCATCACTCGTCATAGCCGGCGCCTTTTCGCTTGCTGCGCGAGGGTTCGTCCTCGACGGTCGCGATGTCCTGGTCAAAGACGATCCGGTCATCGCCCGACAGCGCCGCGAAACGCTTGCCCCGCGCACGGCCGACCAGCGTCAGGCCGACCTGCCGCGCCAGCGCCACGCCCCAGGCGGTGAAGCCGGAGCGCGAAACCAGGATCGGGATGCCCATCCGCACGGTCTTGATTGTCATTTCCGAGGTGAGCCGGCCGGTGGTGTAGAGGATTTTGTCCGCCGCATCGATCTTGTGGCTGAACATCCAGCCGGCGATCTTGTCGACTGCGTTGTGCCGCCCGACATCCTCCATGTAGCAGACCGGCTCGCCCTTCACGCAAAGGACGCAGCCGTGGATCGCTCCGGCTTCCAGATACAGCGAGGGGGTCGTGTTGATCGTTTTCGTCATCGCGTAGAGCCACGAGGTGCGGAGCTCCGCGGTCGGCAGCTCGATGTCATCCAGCGCCTCCATCAGGTCGCCGAATGCGGTGCCCTGCGCGCATCCCGATGTCAGGGTCCGCTTTTTCAGCTTTTGCTCGTAATTGGTGCCGCGCTCGGTCCTGACGACCACCACCTCGAGATCCTCGTCATATTCGACGCTGGTGACCACATCGTCAGGCTTCAGCATGTTCTGGTTCAACAGATAGCCGAGCGCCAGATAATCCGGATAGTCGTTGATCGTCATCATCGTGACGATCTCCTGGGCGTTGAGATAGAGCGTCAGGGCGCGCTCGACGGGGACGCTGAGTTCCACCGGCGCGCCGGTCTGGTCGATGCCCGTCACCCGCTCCGTCAGGCGCGAATTGCCGGGATCCGGCATGACGACGCCGACCGAGGCGCGATCCTTCAATTCCTGCATGGTGTTCCTATTGCCAGTCTATGATGTGAGTGGGCGGCGTCGCCGGCCGCGGAAGATTGCGGCATAAGGTTAGAGTGTTGTTACCATGTCATATAGTGCGCATTACAGGGCGCCCGGTCATTCCCGGCGATGGCGCGACGAATACGGGTTTTAGACGATGGCTCAACTTTCGGACGATTGCTTCGCATTCGGCAGACCGATGATGACGGTGGCCGAGACGGTCGCACTGATCACATCGCGGGTGCTACCGCTTGCGGAAACCGAATCGATTCCACTCTGTGACGCGGACCGACGGATTCTCGCCCGTGACCTGATCGCGTCGATAGCGTTGCCGCCTTATGCCAATTCCGCGGTCGACGGCTATGCCATGCGTGGCGTCGACCTTCCGGCGACAGGGGAGCGCGGCTTTCAGGTCAGCGGACGGATTCAGGCGGGTTCGGGGGCGAGGGTCACCGTAGCGCCCGGTGAGGCCGTGCGGATATTCACCGGTGCGCCGATGCCGGCCGGCGCCGATACGGTCTTTATGCAGGAGGATGTGCGGCTCGGCGATTCCGGCGAGGTGACCCTTCCCGCCGGTCTGACGATCGGCGCCAATATGCGGCCCGTGGGCGAGGACGTCGAAGCGGGGGCGGTCGTCTTGAAAGCCGGCCGTCGCCTGCGTCCCCAGGACATCGCCCTCGCTGCCGCGCTGGGTGAGATCCGGGTAGACGTCAGCCGCCGTGTCCGCGTCGCGGTGTTCTCGACCGGCAACGAGATCGTCGCCGCCGGTACACCGCGTGGACCGACGCAGCTTTTCGATTCCAACCGGTTCATGCTGATGGCGATGCTCGGGCGGCTCGGCTGTGCGATCACCGACCTGGGTATTCTGCCGGATGATCGGGCCGCGATCACGGACACACTGAGGAAGGCGTCATCGGCGCACGATCTGATCCTGACCTCCGGTGGTGTGTCGACAGGGGAGGCGGATTTCGTCAAAGACGCAGTGGAAAGCGCTGGGTCGCTGGTGTTCTGGCGCGTCGCGATCAAGCCGGGACGCCCGGTGGCGATGGGCGTTATTGACGGGACGCCGTTCATTGGGCTGCCGGGCAATCCGGTGGCGAGCTTCGTCACCTTCGCCTATATCGCGCGACCGGCGATTTTGGCGCTTTCCGGAGCCGGGCGCAAGCCGATCGTCTCGACGCCGGTCCGGACAGCGTTTTCCTATAAGAAGAAAAAGGACCGCCGCGAATATGTGCGTGTCAACCTGCGCCCTGCCGCAAATGGATCGGTGGAAGCCGTGAAGTTTCCCCGCGAGGGTGCCGGCCTGCTGTCGTCGCTGGTCGAGACGGACGGGCTCATCGAGCTTGCCGAGGACGTGACGCAGATCCAGCAGGGCGATATCGTGGGCTTCATTCCCTATTCGAGCCTCTACTGACAAAGCGATTGACGACGCCGGCCGCCTCGGCCAACTTGCCCGCCATGCCCGTTACAACCAAACTCGATCTCGTCGGTCTGAAATGCCCCTGGCCGGCCCTGAAAACCCGCAAGGCGCTCGGCGGTCTCGCCGCGGGCGATCGCCTCGAAGTCCATTGCAGTGATCCGCTGGCGACGATCGACATCCCGAATCTGATCCGCGAGACCGGCGATAGCGTCGAGATCACCAATCGGGGCAAAGACCGCGTGGTTTTCCTGATCGAAAAGCGCCAGGAAGCCGCTGTACCGGGGTAGGGCGCGAAAACCGAACCGGTCGGACGGGGGTTTGCCCGCTTCCGGCCCGGCCCGGCTCAGCTCAGGCGCCGCGCGGAGGCCTTACTCGAAGACGATCGACGGCCCGCCGCTCATCTGGCGCTCCTCCAACACCCTGGTCCATGCCTTCTCGGCGATCTCCCGATAGATTTTCGCATGTGCGCCGTCCGGATCGGAAACGACGATCGGCGTGCCGCCGTCGGACGTCTCGCGGATGGCCATGTCGAGGGGCACTTCGCCGAGGAACGGCGCACCGATTCGTGTCGCTTCCTTGCGCGCTCCGCCATGGCCGAAAATGTCATGCTGGCTGCCGCAACTCGGGCAGATGAAATAGCTCATATTCTCGACGATGCCGAGGATCGGGACATCGACCTTTCGGAACATGGCGAGGCCCTTGCGCGCGTCGATCAGAGCAAGATCCTGCGGCGTCGAGACGATGACCGCGCCGGCCAGCGGCACGTTTTGGGCCATGGTCAGCTGGGCATCGCCGGTGCCGGGCGGCATATCGACGACGAGCACGTCGAGTTCGCCCCATTCGACTTCGCGCAGCATCTGGGTCAGCGCGGAGATGACCATTGGCCCGCGCCAGATCATCGGGGTTTCCTCATCGACGAGGAAACCCATCGACATGACCTTCAGGCCGTAGCCCTCCATCGGCTTGAGAATGCGGCCGGACACCGTCTGCGGCCTGCCGGAAATATGCAGCAGACGGGGCATGGAGGGACCGTAGATGTCGGCATCCAGAATGCCGACCTTCAACCCGTTCGCCTGAAGGCCGAGGGCCAGATTGACCGAAGTGGTCGACTTGCCGACGCCACCTTTGCCCGAGGCGACGGCGATGATCGCGCCGATGCCGGGAACTCCGGCCTTTGCCGGCGGGGTTGGTCTGGCGTGAGCGGCGTGGGCCGCCATTGGCGGGGGCACGGCGGCGGCTTGCTGGGCGCTCGGTGCCGGACGCACAGCCGACGCGGAGGAGGAGCCGCTGCGCTCGGCGGTCAGCGCGACGACCGCCTTCTCGACGCCCTCGGCGTTCATCGCCGCCTTTTCGGCGGCGGCGCGCAGAGGCTCCAGTTCCTCGGCACGGTCGGCCGGGACCGTCAGCGAAAAGAACGCCTTGCCGTCGGCGAGGAAAATTTCCGAGACCAGGCCGAGATCGACGATGTTACCGCTCAGGTCGGGTCCCTTGACCCGCTTGAGCTGCTCCAGAATGTTGTCCTTGCTGATTGCCAACTGAACTCTCGCTGTTATGGAAGTCTGGACCGTCACATACGGCAAATGCGGTGCGCGGCCAATCGCGCTTCGTGATTGCAGATAATGCCGACCGCCGGGACGCGCCAGGAGGAGACACGGATATGCCGTCGCAGGGAAATGGCACGCAAGGGCAAGCGAGCGAACCGCTGGAAACCAGTAGCCCGGAGGCGTTCGTCAGGCTGGCCGACCGATTCATCGATGTCGCCAACCGCGCCAATCGCAAGGTCCCCGCGACTGACATTCACATGGCCTTTCTCTATGCCGCGGCGCGCTACAATGCCCATGTCGGGCGCAATGTCCGCGATGTCGCAGACCACGAGGTGTACGTCGAGGAAATGGCGGGCATCTACAAGGAAATGCTGCGGACACATCTGGCCGATCCGGACGTGTGAATGGAGGGCCGACCGAGGCCCCGAAGCCTCAGTCCTACCCCTCCAGGCGGCTGCGTATAGACACGCGCCGTCGCGGCTGTTCCGCCTCTTCCGGCTCGATAGATTGCACAGGCGCGAACGCGAGTTCATCCGCCTCATCGCTTTCGATGGCGATCTCGACGGGCGGTTCTTCTTCGCCCGTTGACGCCGCCGTTGCGCCTTCTTCGTCGCCAGCAATCGTTGGAGCTTCGGCGTCGCGCATCTCCTCCACGGGATCGGCTTCACCGGCGACCGGCTCGTCAACCATGACGTCGCGCGACATGCGGCCGGTCGCCTGCTGAATCTCCTGCTCTTCGACGCTCAGAAAACCGCGCCCGACCTGCCAGAGGGACTTGTAGGCATTGTGCGCGGGATTGCGGAAATCCTCGTCATAGTCGTTAAGACCGTCGAGATTGGCGAAAACGGGATTGGTTCGCCATAGCTTCCGCAAGGCTTGCTTGCGCAAAAGCTCTGGAACGCCGCGCCTAAGGAAGAGCGAAAAATCGTCGCCCTGAACCAGCGAATCGATGTCGACCGCTTCGGCGGCGATGCGGTTCTCCTCCGCTTCCGGATCGGGCGAGTCGGCTTCGACGACCGGCGTGACATCGTCGGGCGCGATTTCTACCGCCGGTTCGATCTCGTCGGGCTCGCGCTTGCGCCGCGACCAGCGCGACAAGAAGCCTTCTGTCTTGCCGGCGTCGTCAACCATCGTACTTGCCTCCAGCCGGTCGCTCGCGATGAAGGAAGATCGGCTCCTGGCCGAATTTGTGCGCGTCCGTATCGAGCTTGTCGCGCCGCCGCTTCTTGAACACCTCTTCCTTGTGATAGCGATCGACGAAATCCATGATCGCCCCGGCAATTTCAGGCGGCATCGCGACCCGCTCGACGATGTCCTCGGCGCTGTCGTCGTAGTCCTGCGCCAGATAGGGCGAGGCGGTCACCGAATGGACAAACCACGGCAATGGGTGGGTATCGTCCTCAGAGCGCCGCAAGATGACGAATAAGGCCGGTGTCTGGCTGTTGAAATTATGGACATAGGCCTCGGTGTCGGCGGCGTGGCATGTGAGATTGTGGACGCCCATGAAATAGCGGGTCATGGTGTCGTCGCGCAGAAGTTCATCGCCGGCCGAAAAGTTCCCGGAAGCGGGCGTCACACCGACCGGAATCCAGTACTCCTTCGCCCATTTCGAGACCGATCGCCGCTTCTCGGCGAGCACTCCCAACATGATCGTCAACTCCCGGGCCAAACAGGGTCATCCTTTCGTATGAGACGGGCGCATTTGCGCGCTTCCGCCGATAGAATAACGTGTTAAGGCTCGCTCACAAGGGAGAAGCCATGTCTGCAAAGAGTAAACGGGTCCTGATCTGCAATTGCGAGAAGTCCATGAAAATGGATGGGAAAGCCATTGCGCGCGCGTTTGGCGAGACGGAACTGACCGTTCATACCAATCTTTGTCGCAGCCAGATCGGCGTTTTCGAAGGCGCACTGGAGTCCGGCGACGAAATTGTCGTCGCGTGTACACAGGAAAGCCCGCTCTTTGCCGAAGTCGCGGAAGAGGGAGGACGCGAGGTCGCGGCCTTCGTCAATATTCGCGAGACCGCCGGCTGGACGACGGACAAGACGACGACAGCGCCGAAGATGGCCGCGCTGATCGCCGCTGCCTCCCTGCCGATCAAGCCGGCCCGTCTGCGCACCATCGCCAGCGACGGGTTGTGCCTCGTCATGGGCGAGGGGCAGGCGGCCTTCGACGCCGCCGCGATGCTCAATCGGTCCCTTTCGGTCACGCTGCTCCTGACCGGAGCCGACGATATTCTGCTGCCGGCCGTTCTCGATTTTCCCGTGTTCCGCGGCAAGGTCTCCATGGCGCATGGCTCGCTCGGCGCGTTCGACGTCGTCGTCGATGGCTATGCGGCGATGCTGCCCTCTTCGCGCGGCGAGCCGCAGTTCGGCCTCGCCCGCGATGGCGCCAAATCAAATTGCAGCGTCCTGTTCGACATGACCGGCGACGCCGCCCTGTTTCCGCGGCCGACGGGTCGCGACGGCTACTTCCGAGCTGAGCCGCGTGATCCGGCCGCCGTCATGCGCGCCGTTTTCGAGGCGAGCGCCTATGAGGGCGAGTTCGAAAAGCCGATCTATGTCTCCTACGACGCCTCGATCTGCGCCCATGAGCGGTCGAAAAAGACCGGCTGCACGAAATGCATCGACAATTGTCCGCCGAGCGCGATCACGCCGGCGGGCGACGAGGTCCTGATCGACGCCGATATCTGCGGTGGTTGCGGCAATTGCGCCGCCCATTGCCCGACGGGCGCCGTCTCCTACGATTATCCGGCGCGCACCCAACTGGTCGAGCGCGTCCAGACGCTGGCGCAGACCTATCTCGCCGCAGGTGGAAAATCGCCGGTCCTCTTGGTTCACGATCGCGGACATGGCGCGTCGCTGATCAATGCCATGGCGCGGCTCGGCCGCGGCCTGCCGGCCAACGTCATTCCGCTCGAACTGCACTCGGCTACCGGCGTCGGACATGATCTGATGGCCTCGGCGCTGGCCACCGGGTTCCGCTCTCTGGTGGTGCTGGTCGATCCGCGTAAGGCGGGCGAGTTGGATGCGCTGAACGAGGAAATCACTCTTATCGACGCATTGACCGGCGGGATGGCGCTCGGAGACGGTCGCGTCCTGGTCCTCGACGCAGGCGATCCCGATCTCGTGGAATCGGCTCTGTACGACCTGCAACCCGCAGCGGAAATCGCGCGTACGGCTTTTGCGCCGGTGGGCGGCAAGCGGGAGGTGGCACGGGCCGCCATCGCGATCCTCGCCAAGGCGGGGCATGCGGAGTCCGACCTCATCCAGCTGCCCGAATCCGCCCCCTATGGCGCGATCAACGTCGACCAGGAACGCTGCACGCTGTGCATGGCCTGCGTCTCGGCCTGTCCCGCCGACGCGCTGCGCGACAATCCTGACAAGCCGCAATTGCGGTTTGTCGAATCGGCCTGCGTCCAGTGCGGCATCTGCGCGGCCACCTGCCCGGAGACGGCGATTTCGTTGGAGCCGCGCTATAATTTCGCGCCGACCGTCATGCAGCCAGTGACGTTGAACGAGGACGAGCCGGCCGAATGCATCCGCTGCGGCACACCATTCGCGGCGCGCGGCATGCTTGACAAGGTCAAGGAGAAACTCGGCGGCAAGCACTGGATGTTCCAGAGCGAGGAGCGTGTCGCGCTGTTGCAGATGTGCGAAAGCTGTCGGCTCGAAGCCCTGGCCGCCGACGGTGGCGATCCCTTCGCGATCGCCCACCGGTCCCGAATTCGCACCACCGACGATTATCTCGAGGCCGGCAAGCGCGGACTGTCGATCGACGATTTCTTCAGCGAGGACTGATATCAACCGCAGGTTGGTGCGCCTCGGGATTCCTCAGTTGCGGTCGTAGCAGAGCGAGCGCGCCTGCGAGCGGGACTGCTCGGCGGCGTCCGCGCTGATCATACCTTGCTCGACCATCGCGTCGATATCGGCGCTCCGTTTGTCGATACAGGCGGCTACCTCGTCGGAGACGGTCAGTTTCTGAAGTCGCTCGGCCCGTTCTCCGACGGTCGACACCCATCCCTCGGTGTTCAGCCAGAGGAAATAGGCACCGATTGCGAGCAGGACCGCGAGCAGCAACGCCACGAGCCGCATCCACGGGGTATTCACGATCTTTGTCGATGAGGTCGTCATATCGTTTCCTTGCTCACTGTATGCCCGGTGTCAGGGGAAGGTTCGTCAACAGGTTTTGCGGTTTCAGTCGAATGAGATTATCGCCCGACGCCGCGAGGCCCAGATAAGCCGGCTTGCCCCGCATCGTCTCGATCAGGCGGTCGGATTCCAGGAACTCCATGCGATACAGCGCGGCGATGCGGTTGAGGCGGTTCTCGTCGACCGGTTCCCCCTCGTAGAGCCCGTTCAGTATCAGCGTTGCTTCCGCGTCGAGGCCGATATGCCAGGTCCAGCGCTCGTCGCTGATCGCCTGCATGGCCTGCACGCGCACCGGCAGCCGCATGAAATGACCGACCCATCGTTCGATGACGCGCGCCAGCGCGTCCTGTCCCGGTTGGGTAAAGCGGAAGTCGAGCGCGAAGTTGAACTGATCGGCACGCTCCCAATAGGCGGCCGCATTGTCCTCGGTCATCACGTCGAGTGAGACCTCGCGCATCGGCGTTCCGGCCTCGGCCAGCAAGGCTCCAAGGCCACCAAACCCCCCGGACTCCGAATACATCTCGACCACTTCCGCGTCCGCGAGCATGAGTTGCCCATCGCTCGTCGTCGCTTTCTGGTCGCGGAAGAACAATTCGGCGGCGCGCAGCACGAAGGGATCGCGCTCATCCGCCAACAGGCCGGACAATACGAGATGAACCATCTGTTCGATGAAGACCGGCGGCACTTGCGGTGCGCCCGGCTGAAACAGCGCCAGATAACCCGCTTCGATCGAGCCATGCTTCAACAAGTGATCGCGATATCCAAGCACCAGGCGATAATTGTCGGCGGCGTCGGTATCGGCGATCGCGGCGAGCTCCGCGTCGAGGATCGGCGCGGTCGGGCTCTCCATCAGCTTTTCGAACAGGCGGTGTTCGTTCTCGCAGCTCTCCTCGATCGGATGGATTTCCGGGCGCGTATAATAGGCGCGCAGGAAGTCCGGAGTCACGGCCAGCCAGCCGCTTTCGAGCCGGTGCGTCAAATGCAGCCCGGCGGATTTCCAGATAATCCGCTGCTCGTTATGGGCATGAGCAGGTTGAGCGTCCATCACGCGCCGACTCCCAACGCTGTGCAAAGAGGGACCAGCACCGTCTGCCCTTCCGCCTGAACAAGCAGGCCGCCCTCTTCATCGAGGCCGACCATCTTGCCAGAGCGATTACCGCCGTCGACGGCCACGTCGATCTGCTGATCCAGATCGTTGGCGCGCGACAACCACGACTGGTGCGCGGTGCGAAATCCATCATGCGTCCACCCGTCGATCCATGACAGGAAGTGCCGCGCCACGGCCTCGATGATGCTGGTTCGGTCCAATTCGCCGCAACCTTCCTCGTAAAGCGCGGTCACATTCGGGTCGAGGCCGGGTTCGCCGCGCGAATTGGCCGACGTGTCGAGCGCCAGCTCGAAACCGACAACGATTTGGTCCGGAATATCGGCAGCGGCAGCGTTGTCCGGAGCGCGGAACGCGACCTTGCCGACGATCCCGCCATTGGCCAGAATCGTGCCGGGCCAGCGGAAGGTCAATGCCAGATTGGGCGGGCCGATGGCGCCCACCGCGTCGCCGAGCGCAACCATCATGACGGGGACCATCTGCGCCGCAACGACGAGAGGCGTCTCCGGTTCGAGAATGAACGCAGCCGCGGCGCGGCGTCGATCCTCGCTCCAGACGACATCTCCAGCTCCATACGAACCGGACGCTGCACCCTCCACCGCGACGGCGAAGGGATCCGCGTCCGCAGCGACCGCGTGACCGGCGAAGACAGGCGGAAATTCCGGATCGGCCAGTTGCTGGACCTCAGGCGCTGCGGTCATCACGGGAGTTGGATTTCGCCCTCGACCACATGATTGAGCGGCGCGCCCTCGGCGGTCAGGACGATCTTGACCTTTAGGGAGCCCGAGCCCGCCTTTCCCGTGCGCACCAGATCCTCGATTTCGTGCTGCGAGGTCACCCCGACCTGTTTCAGGAATTTTCTCAGCGACATGTTGAAGGCTTCTTCGCTCATCGGTTTTTTCCCTTTTCGCTTTTGTCGTGGACGAGGATGTCCAACAATTCACCGGCCCGTTCAATCGAAAAGGTGAGCGTTTCTTGCCCGGCGTCGAGGACGAGCGCGGTGAGATAGTCGGGTTGGCCCCGCACCGGCAGATCGCCGATGGCTCGGATTCGGTCTCCCGCAGTGATTCCGGCCCGATCTTCCGGCGATCCCGGTGCCACGCGCACGACTTCGGCGCCGGGTTCTCCGGTCTCGCCGGGCGCGGGAAGCGGGCGCAGGATGACGCCCGCCGCGCGCCGGTCGATACGGCCATCTTCGGCGTCATCCAGCACCGCTTCGAGCAACCGCGCGGAGGCGACGAAATTCACGCCGAGATTGCCGTCGGACGACTTGGTGAAAATCGCGCTGGCCATACCGGCGACGTTGCCGTCCGCGGTGATGAGCGGCGCTCCAGACATGCCAGGATTGATCGCCGCGTCGGTCTGGATGAAATCTTCGATACGGTTGAAGCCGACGCCACGTCGCTCGGTCGCCGAAATCACGCCGCAGGCAAGGCTGATCCCGAGGCCGAATGCGTTTCCGAGGACGCAAGCATCGGCGCCTGTCCGCGCGTCGGCGGAGAAGGCCAGGGGCGGAAGGGCATCGCTGACATGCAACAAGGCGATATCGGTATCGGCGTCACGCAGAGCGATGTCCGCGCTCCGGACGGCTCCCGAGGACAGCCGCAACCGCACCGCATTGGCACGTCCGAGCACGTGGTCCGCCGTCACGATGGTGCGGCCGTCGCGGATCGCGAACCCGGTGCCCTCGGGCTCTTCCTGGTTGATCTCGTGCGTCGGCAACACCGGAAGGACGGCGACCACGGATTGCGTCGCGACGGTTGCGATGGCCGTGCGCCAATTGCCGGCTTCAAGAGCGTCCGCCGTGCCCGCGCCAGCCGCAAACCCCGCTAAAGCCAGCGCAAGGAGAGCTGCGAGGCCGCGGGAAATCGCCATTACAGCCGGACGTTCTCCGTCGAATAGGCCTGGCTCGCCGGGGTTTCAAGCTGGGAATCGAAGAGATAGCCAGCGCCGATCGCCACGACCAGCAGGATTACGATGCTCAACAGAAAGGCTCTCATCGTCAGTTCGACTCCGTCAGTTCGTGTTCTGCCGTTCGCCCGGCAGCGGCGTTGTTTCGTCCGCCGCTGTGGCTTGCAGCAAGTAGTTGATCAGTGCGTCCCGCCGTTCGACGCTCTTGAGCCGCTGGACCGGCATTTTGGTCCCCGGCGTTACGATATCCGGTCCATCGTCGAATAGCCGCGAAACCGTCTCCGGAGTCCAGACAATATCCGATTCTACCAAGGCCTGAGAATATTTGTAGCCCGGTACCGTCCCGGCCACCCTGCCGAACAGGCCGTAGAGCGTCGGTCCGGCGCGATTGGCGTCATCCGACGTCAGCGTGTGACAGACCGAGCATTTGCGCAAGAACTCGATTTCGCCCGGGCCGGCCCGGTTAACGGTTTGAAACCGGCGCGGATAGACCGACTGGATGGGCTCGCGAGGATGGCGCGGCGCGACCTGCCAACGGATCGCAAAATCGTCCAGCCCGCTGCGATAGAGTTGCGTGCCTTCGGGCGTGAACGAGAGCCCCCATACGGGGCCGTAGATATCCCCGTACTCCTCCACGAGGTTTCCCGAATCCACATCGAAGACGCGGATATGCCCTTTGGCGCTGCCGGTGGCGAACCACCCCGCGCGCGGCGACGAAGCGATCGACAGGATCGGGTGCTCGTTCGATGCCAGTTCGGCGACTTCGCCGGTTGGAAGATCGATGACGCCGGTGACGCCGTTCAGCGTGCCGAAGGCCAGCAGCGAACCGCCGGGCAGGGCGGTCAACACGTTGACGCCCCAGCCATGGGCGTAAAGCAGGCGCGAGGGGCCGGCGATCAGCCCGTCGTCGAGCGGCCACTCGCGAACCGTGCCGTCGTAACCGGCGGTGAAGAGCTGCCGGCCGTCCAACGAAAAGGCAACGGCATTTACATTGCCGCGATGGCCCTCGGCACGGGCGATTTCACGCCCGGCGGCGATATCGAAGATCCGCGCCGTGCCGTCCCAGCGGGCTGCGGCCGCGAACCGCCCGTCGAGACTCACTGCGACGTCCTGGACCTTGTCCTTGGTATCCTCGATCAGGGTTTCGAGACGGTTTTCCCGCAGATCCCAGATCGCGAACGCGCCGTCATCGGAGACGGAAACAGCCTTTTCGGTGCCGGGGACGAAGGCGACGTCATTGACGGCGGCGTTGTGTCCGACCAGCCGCGCGACGATCGTGCCCTCCGGGCCCTGCATTCGCCAACGAATGATCGAATAGTCGAAGGATGCGGTCAGCGCCTCGGAGCCATCATCGGACAGGGCGATCGCCATGACGGGGCCGCCATGGCCGACGAGCTTCTCAGGCCATTCCTGCTCGCTCGAAGCGGACTGCGCCGGCGCAAAGAAGGTGAGGAGCGCTGCCAATGTCACCCGCCGGAGCGTCCGGTCCATCGCGCCTGCTTTCCGATTGTTATTCCGCGGGCTCGGGATTGGCCGCGGCCGGGGGCATGGCGTCCTTCTCGCGGAGCTCATCGACCCAAAGCGAGTGGTGTTCTCTGGCCCAGTTCAGGTCGACCTTGCCACTGCCGACAGCACCGAAAGCCCCCTCCATGCCGATGCTGCCGATATAGATGTGACCAAAGATCACGCAGATCATGAAGACGGCCATGACGACGTGCCAGACGGTGTTGAACTGTTGCTCCAGAATTGCCGAATAAGGTGGCTGCGGTAGTCCCAACAGCGCCGGTATATCAAGGCCGATCGAGGCGAGGCCGGTGAAAGTGTCGCCGAAGAAACTGTGCTCGAACGGAAACAGCAAGGCCCAGCCCGAGACGGCGAGCGAAAGCCCGCCCAGCATGACCAGCCAAAAGATAATCTTCTGTCCCGCGTTGAATTTCTTTGCTGGCGGATGGACGCCTTCGGAGAACAAGCCGCCGGCATGGGCGAGCCACACCAGATCGTGCCGGCTCGGCAGATTGTGCGCGATCCACGTGACGAATGCGATCGCCAGACCAAGCATGAAGGCGAAGGCGACGTAGTTGTGGGACAGCTTCAGGAATTCGGAGATCGGCCCGAACGCCTCCTTGCCGATCAGCGGAATGATGACGCTTCGCCCGAACGAGACGTTGAGGCCGCTGATCGCCAGGATGATGAACGACAGCGCCATCAGCCAATGGCCGGTGCGCTCGACGGTCGAGAAACGCTTGATCTTGACGCCAGACAGGCCGTGTTCGACGCGGATGCGGCCACGAATGGCGAAGAACAGCGCCAGCAGGATCAGCGTGGCGATCATGGCGAGGCCGAGATAGTCGAACATCGGTCCGTTGCGCAGCAAGCGCCAGGACTCGCCTTCAGACTGGACCAGCACCCCGGCCTTCTTGTCCGGGATCGAGACGTTGCCCGACACGCCTTGGCGGACAGCCCGCCAGATTTCCGCATCCGAGGTCGTGCCCAGGGCGTCTCCGGGCACCGCGCCGCCGGTCGGCGACCCGGTCGCGGAGATCGCGCTCTCAGGCGGTCTGACCGAACTTTGCGCGGTTCCTGCACTGGTTGCCGCCAATGTCATGAATAATGCCGCGGCAATGACGGGTGCGATCGCCGTCAGCAAACGCATCGACACAAGCCGGGTCAAGCGAGCGCGGAGCATCCTCAAGCTGGGCATTTGCTGTTCTCCTGAGCGGATCGAAAACACCGAACCCAGCATAGACTGCCGGGCAAGACGGCAAACACCGCGCCTTACTGTTCGGACAAAACGGCGGGCAGCCGGAGCCGCCCGCCGGTAACAGACGATGGCTGGCTCAGCCGCCGGTCTTCTGACCGTAGGCGGTGCCCCAACCCCAAGCCCCGGCGCCGAAGCCCCGGGCAACGACACGCTCGCGGTAGATCGCCGAAACGGTGTCACCGTCGCCGGCCAAAAGCGCCTTGGTCGAGCACATTTCCGCGCAGAGCGGAAGCTTGCCCTCGGCGAGGCGGTTGCGGCCATATTTCTGGAACTCGACCGCCGAATTGTCTTCCTCGGGGCCGCCAGCGCAGAAGGTGCACTTGTCCATCTTGCCACGCGAACCAAAATTCGACGCCTGTGGATATTGCGGCGCGCCGAACGGGCAGGCGTAGAAGCAGTATCCGCAGCCGATGCACAGATCCTTGGAGTGCAGCACTACGCCGTCGTCTGTCGTGTAGAAGCAGTCGACCGGGCACACCGCCGCGCACGGCGCGTCCGAACAATGCATGCAGGCGACCGAGATCGAGCGCTCGCCGGGCTTGCCGTCATTGATGGTAACGACACGCCGGCGGTTGACCCCCCACGGCACTTCATTCTCGTTCTTGCATGCTGTCACGCAGGCATTGCACTCGATGCAGCGCTCGGCGTCGCAAAGGAATTTCATTCTAGCCATTGTCTTATTCCTCCCTTTACGCCCGTTCGATCCGACACAGGGTCGTCTTGGTTTCCTGCATCTGGGTCACCGAGTCGTAGCCGTAGGTCTGCGCGGTATTGCAGGCCTCGCCGAGAACGTAGGGATCCGCCCCTTCCGGATATTTCGAGCGAAGATCGACACCCTGGAAATAGCCGCCGAAGTGGAACGGCGTGAAGACGACGCCTTTGCCGACACGTTCGGTGATCATCGCCATAATGCGAATCTTGCCGCCTTCCGGACTGTGCAGCCAGACCGTGTCGCGATCCCGAAGGCCCAAATCGTTGGCGTCCGACGGATTGATCTCCACGAACATGTCCTGCTGCAGTTCGGCCAACCAAGGGTTCGACCGCGACTCGTCGCCGCCGCCCTCATACTCGACCAGCCGGCCCGACGTCATGATCATCGGGAAGTCCTTGGAGAAGTCATTCTTCTGGATCGACGCATAGGCCGTCGGCACGCGCCAGAAGGTCTTGTCCTCATAGGTCGGATAGTCGGTGACCAGGTCGCGGCGCGGCGTATAGAGCGGCTCGCGATGGATGGGGACGGGGTCGGGGAACGTCCACACGACCGCCCGCGCCTTGGCATTGCCGTAAGGCGTGCAACCGTGTGCGATGGCGACCCGCTGGATGCCGCCGGAGAGGTCCGTTTTCCAGTTCACGCCGCCGATCTTCTTCTCGTAGTCGGACGGGAGTTCGCCTTGATCGGAAGTTTCTCCGACCTCCTGACCCGCTGTCGGACGCTGGTCGGCGAAACCGGCGACATAGTCGATATACTTGCGCTCGTACGGCGTCAGGTCCTTGTCCCAGCCGAGTTCTTTCAGCATCGCCATGGTGAACTCGGGATAGCCGTCCTCGATCTCCGAGCCGACCGGCCACGAGCCTTCGGCCAGTAGATTGTCGCCGTTGCGCTCGACGCCAAAGCGGGCACGGAAACCCATGCCGCCCTGGGCCACCGGGATCGACGTGTCGTAGAGATTGGCTGAGCCGCTGTGCTTCATCTCCGGCGTTCCCCAGCACGGCCAGGGCATGCCGTAGAACTCGCCGTCATGCGGGCCGCCAACGGCGCGCAGGGTGGTCTTGTCGAAGGTCTGCTGGTTTTCCATGTGCGACTTCATCCGCTCCGGCGACTGACCGGTGTAGCCGATGGTCCACATGCCGCGGTTGAACTCGCGGGTGATGTCCTCGACGAGGGGTTCCCCGTCCTTGACCTCGATGTTGCGGAACATGCGATCGGCGAAGCCGAATTTTTCCGCGAACTTGTACATGATCGTGTGGTCGGGCAGGCACTCGAACAGTGGCTCGACCACCTTTTCGCGCCATTGCAGCGAGCGGTTCGACGCGGTGACCGAACCGACGGTCTCGAACTGCGTGGCCGCCGGCAGCAGATAGACGCCGTCGGTGCGATCCTGCAGAACCGCCGTCATGGTCGGATAGGGATCGATCACGACCAGAAGGTCGAGCATGCCCATCGCCTTCTGCATCTCCGGCAAGCGGGTCTGCGAGTTCGGGGCATGGCCCCAGAACACCATCACCCTGGTGTTGTCCGGCTGCTGCAGGTTTTCCTTGGCTTCCAGAACGCCGTCGATCCAACGGGACACGGGAATACCGGTCTCGTTCATCATCATGCGGTCCTTGCCGTCGGCACCTGCGCCCGGCATCACCGCGAACCGACCCTTTAGCCAGTCCAGTTCCTCTTCCCAGACGCGCGCCCAGTGGGCCCACGAACCATCGCTGAGCCCGTAATAGCCGGGCAGCGTGTCGGCGAGCACGCCCAGATCGGTCGCGCCCTGCACATTGTCATGGCCGCGGAAGATGTTGGTACCGCCGCCGGCCGTGCCCATGTTGCCAAGGGCCAGCTGCAGGATGCAGTAGGCGCGGGTGTTGTTGTTGCCGTTGCTGTGCTGGGTGCCGCCCATGCACCAGATCAGCGTGGCGGGACGGTTTTCCGCCATCGTGCGGGCGACGCGGTTCAGCTGCGAACCTGGCACGCCCGTGACCCTCTCGACTTCCTCCGGCGTCCATTTCGCCACTTCGGCGCGGATCTGGTCCATGCCCCAGACGCGGCTCTGGATGAACTGCTTGTCCTCCCAGCCGTTCTCGAAGATGTGGTAGAGGACGCCCCAGATCAGCGCCACGTCGGTGCCCGGCCGGAAGCGGACATATTCGTCGGCATGCGCCGCGGTGCGCGTAAAGCGCGGATCGAGCACGATCAGCGGGGCGTTGTTTTCTTCCTTGGCCTTCAACAGATGCAGCAGCGAAACCGGATGGGCTTCCGCCGGATTGCCGCCGATCAGGAAGATCGCCTTGGAATTGTGGATGTCGTTGTAGGAGTTGGTCATCGCGCCATAGCCCCAGGTGTTGGCAACACCCGCGACAGTGGTGGAATGACAGATACGCGCCTGGTGATCGATGTTGTTCGACCCCCAATAGGCGGCGAATTTGCGGATCAGATAGGCCTGCTCGTTGGAATGCTTGGCCGAACCCAGCCAATAAACGGAATCGGGCCCGCTGGATTCGCGAACCTCGAGCATCTTGTCGCCGATTTCATTGATGGCCTCGTCCCAACTGACGCGCTGCCATTTTCCGCCGACGAGCTTCATCGGATATTTCAGCCGGCGTTCGCCATGAGCGTGTTCGCGCACCGAAGCGCCCTTGGCGCAATGCGCGCCGAGGTTGAACGGGGAATCGAAGCCCGGCTCCTGGCCGATCCAGACGCCGTTGGAAACCTCCGCGATGACCGTGCAGCCGACAGAGCAATGGGTGCAGATCGATTTCTTGATCTCGATGTTGCCGTTAGCCGCGTCTGTCGCGGCTTCCGCCCGGCGCACCATCCCGCCGGATAGCGACGAAATCGCGGCCGCGCCGCCGATGGCGAGCCCGGATCGTTTCAGAAACGTGCGGCGATCGACCGCTCGGTTTCCGAATTCCGACAGCGCAGATGACACCCGGGGACTTCTCGCAGTCCCTACAGCCTTCTTCCTGAGCATGGTTGTCTCCGTTTCCTCCGTCGCAGTCGCCTGCAAACTGGCCTGTTAGTGGTTCGCGTCAGAAACGCGCGGTCTGATAGAACGTCTTTACATGATCGGTTTCCCGGTAGCCGGGCGCCGCGGATTTTGCATCCGCGACCTCGGCATCGGCCTGCCCGCCCGTCACGAGGGCCGCGCCGGTCGCGACGGTCCCCAAGCCGGCGAATTTCAGGAAAGCGCGGCGATCTGTCCTGGCGTCTTTGCCCTTGGCGCTCATGAGTATCTCCTCTGTTCGCGAGACCCGTTTCCAATATTCCCAAAAACCGTTGCGAGCCTCACCCACCCGGTCAGTCGGCATAACGTCGTCGATTACATGTCGAAGCCGGCTTCCTCGACCTCCAGGAAGTGCCTGCCGATCGCGCCGACCGGCCGGAACAATCGCGCCGATGGCGCCTTTTCCAGATCGGCGAAAAAATGTCCGGCCCAAGAGCCGATATGCTTCTTGAAGAAAGCTTTTTGCGTTTCTAGCGGCTGGCGCTGACCGAACGATCCGTCGATGAGGCCGGCCATCATGTCCATCAAGGCGCCGATGTGATCCTCGGGCTCCTTGGCGCCGGTCGAGCGCGCAATGCCGAGCGGCGCCATATCGTCGCGGAGGCGGGCCAGGGGCTTCTCGTTCAAAAAGCCTGTCAGATAGTAGGAGGCGAAGGGCACCAACTCGCCCCGGCCGACGCCGATAAATAGATCGTGATATTCTTCGCGCGCAGCATCCTCGGATAGCGCCTGCGCCGCCATGGACAGATCGCCAATCGCGGCGCCCAAGTCCGTGTCGTCGCCCGACAGGGCGCCCAGCATATCAAGCAACTTGCGATCGGCCGGCAATGCCAAGAGGCGAGCCATCAAACGGTAGAGATTGACGCGCAATTGTTCCGGTTCTGGCAGTCCGTGCGAAATGGCGACGTTTTCCTGTGGCAACCGGATTCTCCCTAGCGCAACTAAACCAGCAAATCCGGGATTCGGCAACGCGATTTGCATAAGACTAAAGACGTATAAGCGCCGTTTCCGGGCCGGTGATTCGGCTTTTTTCTGCGCCAGCCCGCGGCTTCCCACACGACCGGTTTACAGCGCGTTAGCGGTGGCTGGTAACGCGCAGCGCCGTACAAGAGAGGCGGCTTTCGACGGCGCGTGGCTTGGTACGGGTGGACTTACGGCGTTGTCCTTGACATAAGTCCTGCGAAATATCCGAATATCCGTGTTGAAATGTAAAAAATGCAGGATTTTGCAGAAAGCTTTAGCCATGCGGCGAGCTTGATCGTCGGGGGCGATCGAGAGCTTTGGGCGATCGTTCTTCTGTCATTGCGGGTCTCGCTGAGCGCTGTCGCCCTTGCCGCGCTGTTCGGCATGCCCCTCGGCGCCGCGCTGGCAGTCGGCCGATTTCCGGGCAAGCGCGCCGCCGTGATCGTGATCAATTCGCTCATGGGCTTGCCGCCGGTGGTGGTCGGTCTGGTGATCTATCTGATGTTGTCGAACGCCGGCCCGCTGGGCGTGCTGCAACTGTTGTATACGCCGACGGCTATGATCATCGCGCAGTTCGTGCTGGTGACGCCGATCATCGCGGCATTGACGCGTCAGGCCGTTGAAGACCTGCATGCGGAATATGCCGAACAGCTGTGTTCGCTGGGAGTTTCGCGCGCTGCCTCCATCCCGACGCTGCTTTGGGACGGACGAGCCAGCCTGATGACCGCCTTCCTCGCCGGCTTTGGGCGGGCGATCGCGGAAGTCGGCGCCGTCATCATCGTCGGCGGCAATATCAATCATGTTACCCGGGTCATGACGACGACGATCGCCCTTGAGACATCGAAGGGCAATTTGGCGCTGGCCCTGGCGCTCGGGGCCATTCTGATCCTCCTCGCAGTCGCGGTGAACGCGTCGGTTGCCCTGCTCGACAGCACGACGAAGGGAGCGGCCTATGCCAATCGCTTCAATGCCTGATCGGGCGATCCCGCATGCACGCGATGGCGGGCTGGACACGCCGTTGCGCTCCCTGGACGAGGCCTCGGCGTCGGTCCTGCCGATCCATGCCGAGGGGCTGGTGCTCAGCGCATCCGGAAAGCGTCTCGTCGATATCGATGCTCTGACCCTGTCGGGTCGCGGGCCGACCATGGTCATGGGACCGAACGGCGCCGGCAAGAGCCTGCTCCTCAGATTGCTCCACGGGCTGATTGATCCGGAGGAAGGGCAGGTGCTGTATGGCGGTCAGCCGATGTGCGCGCGCATACGCCGCCGTCAGGCGATGGTATTCCAGCGGCCTGTCGTCCTGCGTCGCTCGGTCGCCGCCAATATCAGTTTCGCGCTCCAGGCGCACGGTGTTTGCCGCCGCGAGCGGGCGAACCGCATTCGCTCGCTGCTCGAGATCGGAGATCTCGCGGGCAAGGCCCGGCAGCCGGCTCGAACCCTCTCCGGTGGCGAGCAGCAGAGGCTGGCGCTGCTACGCGCCATCTCGACCGAGCCCGACATCCTGTTTCTCGACGAACCGACGTCGAGCCTCGATCCGACGGCGACGCACCGGATCGAGGCCCTGATCCTCCAGGCGGTGGAGCGGGGTGTGAAGGTCGTCATGGTCACGCACGATATCGGCCAGGCCCGCCGGCTCGGCGCCGAAATCGTCTTCCTGCACCAAGGGCGGGTCGTTGAGCAGGCGTCGGCGGCCGCGTTTTTCAAGCAACCGAGCACCCAGCCGGCGCGGGCGTTTCTCGCCGGCGCACTTCTGTTTTGAACCAAGACAACAACCAGCAAGGACACAGACCACATGTTGAAACGCATCTATATTTCCCTCGCCATCGCGTTGGCCGCACTGATCGCCACCGGGCCGGGTTCGGCGCTAGCGCAGGACAAGTTCATCGTCGTCCAGTCGACGACCTCGACACAGAATTCCGGCTTGCTGGACGCCATTCTTCCTGAATTCTCGAGAGAGTCCGGCATTGAGGTGCGTGTCGTTGCCGTCGGTACGGGGCAGGCGATCAAGAACGCCGAAAACGGCGACGGTGATGTCCTCCTGGTCCACGCCAAACCGGCGGAGGAAAAATTCGTCGCCGAGGGCGGCGGCGTCGAGCGCTTCGACGTGATGTATAACGATTTCGTCATCGTCGGACCGCCGAGCGATCCGGCCGGCGTCAGCGGTATGAACGACGCCGTCGCCGCCATGCGGAAGATCGCCGAAGCCAAGGCGCCGTTTGCCTCTCGCGGCGACGATTCAGGGACCCACAAGGCCGAACAGCGGTTGTGGAAGCAAGCGGGCATCGATGTCGGCGCCGCCTCTGGCGACTGGTACCGAGAGACCGGGTCGGGCATGGGCGCGACGCTGAACACCGGCGTCGGCATGAGCGCCTACATTTTGACGGATCGCGCCACCTGGATCTCGTTCGGCAACAAGGGCGACTTCGCCGTGGCCGTCGAGGGCGACCCGAAGCTGTTCAACCAATACGGCGTCATTCTGGTGAATCCGAAGAAGCATCCGGGCGTCAAGGTCGCCGAGGGACAAGCGTTCATCGACTGGCTGACGGGCGAAAAGGGGCAAGCCGCGATCGCCAACTACAAGGTCGACGGCCAGCAGCTGTTCTTTCCGAACGCCAAGTGACGGCAGACACGGCGACGCCGGGGCGCAAACCTTCGGGTTGATTTGGCGGCCCGCCCATCATCGCCGAAGCCGTTCCGTCGGGCGAAAATCTTGCCCCCGGCGGAACGAAACAACGGGGTCCTATGGGGTGGGCGCGTTGTAGTGGACGGTCCCGGTTCCGCCGATGTCGTAGCCGGACATCTCGGAAGCGCGGTCGGCAAATTCGTCGGAGGCCAGAAACCGCAGCAGTCGCTGAAACGGCGGGTCGAAATAGGCGCGACGCCAGACCAGCAAGTCGGTGCGGTCCTCCGCCAGAGGGATGAATCCCAGTCGATATTGCTCGGCCATCGCGGCGAGGCCGAAAGCCGCGTCCGCCTTGCCGTCGAGCACGAGGCGGGCCACGTCGTCCTCGGTTTTCGCCGGCGCTTGCGGACCGGCGAGAGCGGAGATGTCGACGCCGGCTTCCTGCGCCAACATCTCGAACAGGCGCTGGCCGCCGGCGCCCGGCTGGCGGCGGGCGAACCGAAGCGGCTTGAGATCGGCGATTGCGGCGATCTGCTTGGGATTGCCTGACTCGACGATCAGGCCGCATTGGCGCCGCGCGAATTCGATCAGCACCACAGGCGCTTCGCCGAGGATTCGGCGAACCGTGTCGACGTTCCAGCCGTCGCTTTCCCTGATATGGGTCGCGCAGGCTGCCGCATCTCCCCGTCCAAGCCGCGTGATCCCGTCCAGACTTCCATCGAAAAAGGCAGCCAATCCGCTGCCGGACTGGCGCAGCGCCCATTCCAGAAGGGGATCATGGCTGCCGGCCAGGATCAACGGCAATTGGCGGCTGGCCACGACAGGGCCGGAGCGGGACGCCGCTATCCAGGCCGCCACCTCATCTTCCGGGAACAACAACTTTCCGACGACGCGGACGCACGGGACCTCGCCATTCGCGGCGAGGTCGTAGACCTTGCGTTCCTTGATGCGCAGCAGATCGGCGAGTTCGCGGGTCGTCAGATAGGGGGGCGTCGATTCGGCCATCACCGCATTTAGCCGCGTCGGGGCGGTGGCGGCAAACCGCGACGCGAAGGATAGCGCGCCGAGAAAAGCGGGCCTCCCGGAGTTGACGACACCGAGCCGACGTTTACACGGTCCTGACCGCACATCGCCCGGCGGGCAGAAACCTGTTTGGAATTGCTTCGACCATGACGCAGCGCCTGTTCGGCATCACCGGCTGGAAGAACTCCGGCAAGACGACGTTGACCGAGCGTCTCGTCACCGAACTGACCCAGCGCGGATATCGCGTCTCGACGGTCAAGCATGCGCATCATGCCTTCGAGATCGATACGCCGGGCACCGATTCCTTTCGCCATCGTGCGGCCGGCGCGAGCGAGGTGGCGATCGTTTCATCCATGCGCTGGGCATTGATGCACGAATTGCGCGGCGAGAGCGAACCGACGCTCGACGCGATTATCGCCCGGCTCGAACCGTGCGACATCGTGCTCGTGGAAGGGTTCAAGGCCGCGCCGCATCCCAAGATCGAATGCCGCCGGACGGCGTCGAAGGAGCGCACGCCGATGCTCGGCACCATTCCGGCGATTGCCGCCATCGCCGCCGATCACCCGGTGGACGAGGCCGTCGTTCCGGTTTTCGATCTGGATGATGTCGCCGCGATCGCGACGTTCATCGTCAGCCAACAAGGCTTGGCCTGACGGGCCATGATTTGGTGGCCACCCCTGCGTGCCACCGTGACGAGCGCGCGTGTTCCGGCATCCGGCACGGTTGACCGCTCGGCGAGGAACGGCAGCAGCGTCTATAGGGTGCTGGGCGGAAGGGTGACCGTTGTCCGTTCGATTCCTGATAGCGTGAGCACGATTGACCGGGATCAAGGGCGACAACGGGATTCGCCGACAAAGATGATGCCGGTCGCGTGTCCGCAGAATCGAAAGGTCGTCATCCATGAACCTTGCCATGCCTTCCCAGGCGATCCGGGACATTGCCGTCCATGTCGACGGTTCGGACGGCGATGCGGCGAAGACGAGCCATGCCGACATGATCGCGACGATGTTCGACGCTCCCCTCATCGCTCTCCTGATGAATTATCTGCAGGCGGCTCCCATCCCGCCCGGGCCCGGCCGTTCATGGCTCAACGCCGAGCTCCGGAAGCGTGGCGTGGAACAGGGCGATGCCGCGGAAATACGCGCGCGGGAGCGTCTGGCCGGGTTGCGCGCGCCCAGCGAGATCAGACGGATCGACTATGCCTACCAGGAACTCGGGGCATGGATCGGACCGCCGGCGCGCTCTGTCGATCTTGTGGTCGTCGGACGCCCGCATGGCGACGGCGGGCAGTGGCCGGAGATATTCGAGGCCGTGATCTTCGATGCCGGAGCTCCCGCCTATGTCGTTCCGCCGAATGCGGTGAATGCCAGGGAACCGGAGACCATTCTCATCGCCTGGAAGGATGCGACCGAGTGTTCCCATGCCATCAAGGCGGCCCTCCCGTTTCTCCAACGGGCGAAGGGGGTGTATCTGGTTTCGGTCGCGGAGACGTCCTCGGACGAGGAACGGCATCGGGAGTCGGTGGCCGATATGGCCCGGCATCTCGCGCGGCACGGCGTCGCCGTCGAGATACGGCACCTGCCGCAGTCGGACGATCCGGCCGCTGTTCTTTTGAACGAGGCCTCGAGCCTCGGCGCGGAATTGATCGTCGTCGGCGCATACGGGCGTACGCGGCTTCGCCAAATGCTGTTCGGTGGCGTCACCCGCGAACTCCTGGAACGCAGCACGATTGCGTTGCTCATGGCGCACTGACGCCTCCCGCCCAATGGCCGCTCGGCAGAACGATCACCGGTGACGCACGATGCCCGCCCATAGCCAGGACGAAACGATCACCTTCCTGACGTCTGAGGCCTTCGACGACGGCGATGCGTCGACGGTCAAAACGATCGTCACGCATATTTCCACTGTCCTTCTCTCGGGTGAGCGGGCGATCAAGCTGAAACGGCCGGTGCATCTGCCCTATGTCGATTTCTCGACGCCCGAGCGCCGGCTCGCGACCTGCGAGCGGGAACTCGTGCTCAACCGGCGCACCGCACCAAAGCTCTACCGCGCCGTGCGCCGGGTGACGCGCGAGCCGGACGGCAGTCTCGCCATCGACGGCGAAGGGCAGCTCGTCGACGCCTTTGTCGAGATGCGCCGTTTCGACGAGGATTGCCTGCTGGATCGCATGGCGATGGAGGGCACGCTGACGGCGCCTCTGATGGCGCGGCTCGCTCACCGGATCGCGGCATTCCATGCCGGCATCGCGCCCGATCGCAGCGTCAGCGGCTCGGCTCAGGTGGCCCTGGTCCTCGATATCAACGAGCGCGCGCTGGCGACCACCGAGGTGTTTCCCGAAGAGGCGGTCGCCGATTTCAATCGCCGGTTCCGCGAGGGTTTCGCTCGCCTGATGCCGCTCTTCGACGCGCGCGGCGCGGCGGGCAAGGTCCGCCGCTGTCATGGCGATCTGCACTTGCGGAATATCTGCGTCTTCGAGGGCGAGCCGACGCTGTTCGATTGCCTCGAATTCGACGAGGCCATGGCCACCACCGACATCCTCTATGACCTGGCCTTCCTGCTGATGGATCTCTGGCATCGCGGGCTGGAGGAACGCGCGAACCTCGTCCTCAACCGCTATCTGGACGAGAGCGACGAGACGGACGGTCTGCCGCTGCTGGCGTTCTTAATGGCGCTGCGTGCCGCGGTTCGCGCCCATGTCACCGCGACGCGGGCCGCCGATGCCGGGCCCGACGGGTCGACACTGAGAGCCGAGGCGCATGATTATTTCGATCTCGCGCTCGATCTCCTGCGGCCCCGCGCCGGTCGCCTGGTGGCGGTCGGGGGACTGTCGGGCTCCGGAAAATCCACCGTCGCGGCGGCGATCGCGCCGCGGATCGGGCCGCCGCCGGGCGCGCGCATCCTTGCCAGCGACCGAATCCGCAAGCACCTGTTCGGCGTTGCCGCCGAAACCCCGCTGCCGGCCGAGTGCTACCGGCCGCAGGTTTCCGAAACCGTTTACGCGCGGCTGGCCGAACAAGCCGGCGCGATCCTGCCCCTTGGGCACGGCGTCGTCGCCGACGCGGTGTTCGACCGCCCGCCCGACCGGGAGCGGATCGCCGGCATTGGTGAGGGCGGGTCGCTCCCCTTCCTTGGGCTGTGGCTCGAAGCCCGGCCCGAGCGGCTGGTCGAGCGGGTCGCCGCCCGTCGCGGCGACCCCTCCGATGCCACGCCGGAGGTTGTGCGGGATCAGGTGAGCCGGTCGCGTGCGCCGGCCGATTGGACGCATCTGTCGAGCGAGGCCGAGATCAGTGCGGTGGCCGACGCGGCGCGCCGCGTCGTCGAGGGGGCTTCGGACGGTCCGATCCACCGCGTGGCCAGAGATCGGCGCGACGACTGAATCGCACGCTCGCGATCAGTCGCCGTCCCCATCGGCCGCCGCCGCCCTGGTGCGAAGAGCCTGTTTCATCAGCTTGCCGTTGACGTTGCGTGGCAGGGGCTCACTGGTGAAGGTGAAGAAATCCGGCACCTTGTAGTCGGACAGGCGCTCGCCGCAGAAGGTTTTGAGGGCCGCCTCGTTGAGGTCCGGATCTGACCGGTGGACAAAGGCGTGGACCTTTTCGCCGAGCACCGGATCGGGCCGGGGAACGACCGCGGCTTCGGCGACGCCGGGATGGAACGACAGGACGTTCTCGACCTCGGCGCTGTAGACCTTGTAGCCGCCGCGATTGATCATGTCCTTGAGCCGGTCGTGGATATAAAGCAGCCCGTTTCCATCGAAACGCCCGACATCGCCGGATTTCCAGAACCCCGCGTGAAAACTCTCGGCGGTCTTTTCCGGCAAGTTCCAATAGCCCGGCACGACCATCGGCCCGCCGATCCAGACCTCGCCGGATTCCCGTGTCGCGACCTCGTGTCCCGCCGCGTCCATGACGCGGATCTCGGCGCAGGGCGCGGGCGCGCCGACGCTGGCGGGAGCGGCGGCCTGGCCGCCGGGCGGCATGATCGTGGCCGGCGACGTGGTTTCGGTCGATCCATAGGCCTGGATCAGGTCGAGGTTCGGCAAGAGCTTGGCGATGCGTTCGATCGTGGCGACCGGCATTGGGGCGCCGCCGAAGGCGCCGATGCGCCAGGCGCCGAGGTCGTGCCGGGCGAAGTCGGCGCGCAGCAGACACAGATTGTACATCGCCGGGACGAGGATCGTCACTGTCATCCGTTCGTCGGTGGCGAGGGCGAGAAAGGCGTCGGCGTCGAATTTTTCCATCATGACCACCGCTGCCCCGGCGGCGAGCGGTGCATAGACGCTCGCGATGAGCCCGGTGACGTGGCTCGCGGGAACTGCCACCACCGAGCGGTCGGCGGCCGTCAGGGCAAAGCAATGAGCATAATGCAGGCATGAGTGGACGATGTTGAGATGGGTCAGCATCGCGCCTTTGGGCGTTCCGGTGGTGCCGGAAGTGTAGAGGATGACGGCGATATCCTCTTCGCGAAGGTCCGGCGGTGTCGTCACCGGTGCCGCGGCGAGGAGATCTTCGAAGCTGTCGCCCGCCGGCCCGTCGATCACCACGCGCGCCATGGTGTCGGGTAGTAACTCGGCCTTTTCGGCGTCGCAGATGGTCAGGCCGGCGCAGCAATTGTCGAGAATGAACGCGATTTCCCGCGCGCTCGCCCTGACGCTCAACGGGACCGCGATGGCGCCTGCGCGCACAATGCCGGTCAGTGCCACGACGAATTGCCAGCGGTTACGCACCAGGAGGCCGACCCGGTCGCCCTTTGCGATGCCGCGCGGCGCCAGACCGCCAGCCACGCCATCGCTCATCGCGTCAAGCTGGGTGTGAGAGATCCGGACGGTCCCATCCACGACGGCGTCGCCTCGCGGATTGGCGGCGGCGGCAGCGCGAAGCATGGCGTCGGCGTTGGCCGGACGATCCACGAAACAGGTGACGACGCGGTCGCCGAAATGCGCCTCGGCGCGCGTGACAGGCGCGTCTTTCCATAAGCGCCGGGAGGCTGTCATGCGGCCTCGGCCACCACATTGGCGCCGCGCTCGATGCCCCAGACGTGGTCGAGCACGGTGTGCGAATGGGTGAGTTCCGACATGCTCATGACGATCGATAGTTCGTCGCTCTTCAAGGCCGAGATCACGTCGGACAGGCGCTGCGCCAGTGCTGGTGCCACGCCCTCGAATGGCTCGTCGAGCAGAAGGAGGCGGGTGCCGACCGTCAGCGCTCGGCCCAGCGCCACCATCTTCTGCTGTCCGCCGGACAACAGCAGCGCCTTGCGGTCCGACATGCTCGCCAGTTCCGGCATGATCTCGTAGACCACCTTGAGGCGCGCTGCGCCATCGACGGAGGTCACCCAGGTGGGCAGAAGGATATTCTCCTCCACCGTCAAATCCGGGATCAGTCCACGCGTCTCCGGCATGTAGCCGATGCCCAGACCGGCCCTTTTATGCACTTCCAGGCCGGTGATATCGGTGCCGTCGAAATGCAGACGTCCCCGCGTCAACTTGGTGATGCCCATGATGGTGCGCATCACCGTCGTCTTGCCGGCGCCGTTGCGGCCGGCAAGGCCGACCATCTCGCCGGCGCCGACCTCGAGCGAAAAGCCGCGCACGGCCTCGACCGAGCCGATCTTCACATGGGCGTCCTTCAGGCTGAGCATCGGTCTACCTCGCCGTTCCGGTGACGTATTTCTGCACCGCCGGGTCCGAGAGCACCTCGTCGGGTGCGTCGTCGGCGATGATCTCGCCGGCGTAGAAGGCGAGCACCCGGTCGGCGTAGCGGGTCACGATATCCATGTCGTGCTCGACGAAGATCACCGCGGCGTCCTCGCCCGACAGGGCTTTCATTACCCGGTCCATCAGGGGAAACTTTTCTTCGGAACTGACGCCGGAGGTCGGCTCGTCGAGCAAGAGTACCCTGGGGCGGCTCGCCAGCGCCATGGCGATGTCGATCAACTTGCGCACGCCGCCGGGCAATTCGTCGACCGGCTGATCGGCGTAGTCGGACAGGCCGAAGCGGCCCAGCATTTCATGCGCCCGGTCGAGCGACTCCTCCGTATGGGCCGGACGGAAGAAGGACGGGCGGTCCTTTTTGGCGATGTCCATGGCGACCAGAATGTTGTCGACCGGCGTCATGGTTTCGCAAAGCTGCGGGATCTGGAAGGAGCGGCACATGCCGCGCCGGGTGATGTGCCGTGGCGCGAGGCCGGTCACGTCCTGGCCGTCGAGCAGCACCTGCCCGGAATCGGGCTTGAGATAGCCGGTGACCATGTTCACGAAGGTCGTCTTGCCCGCTCCGTTCGCGCCGATGAGCGAAAGCCGCGCCGTCGGGGTGACGGAGATATTGATGTCGTTTGCCGCGACTAGCGCGCCGAAGGATTTCATGAGGCCGCGCGCCTCGAGAACGGCTTCGCTCATTCGGCTGGCTCCTCGTCCGGCGTGGTGTTCCGCGCCCGCCATTTCGATGCGGCCCGCCCGCCCGTAGCGCCGGCCCACAGCGATCCGAAGCCGCGCGGCAGGAACAGGATGACCAGCAGCAGGAACAGGCCGAGCGCCAGCTGCCAGCTGTCGGGGAAATATTGGTTGGCGAAGGACCGCACGAGTTCGGTGACCAGCGCCGCGCCGAACACCGCGACGACGCTGGCATAGCCACCGAGGACGGCAATGAATACGACTTCTCCCGACGTCGTCCAGTAGGCGAAGAACGGGTCGATATGCCCCAGCGCGACGCCGTTGAGCACGCCGCCGAGGCCGGCGAGAACGCCCGCGAGGATGAAATTGCGGGCGGTGAGGGCGAAGACCGAGGCGCCGAGATATTCGACTCTCAGTTCATTCTCCCGCGCCGCCAGCGAGATCAGCCCCGGACCGCTATCGAAATAGATCCGGCAGACCGCGGCGGCGATGGCGGCGACGCCCACCGCCACGGCGTAGAGCGCGAAATCGGCGGACCCGGTGCCCGGCAGAAAGCCGAGGAAAGTGGGCTGCGGCACGTTGAAGCCGTCCGAACCGCCGATCGCCGTGACCTTGGCGAGAACGCCGTACAGCACCATCGACAGGGCCATGGTCAGCATGGCGAAGAAGATGCCGCGATAGCGCGCGATCAGCGGCGAGACGAGGGCGGCGACGAGGCCGCCGGAAAGCCCGCCGACGATCAGCAGGACGAAGACGTCGGTGATCCCGAGCCGGCTGGCCAACATGCCCGACACATAGGCGCCGACGCAGTAATAGAGCCCCTGGCCGAAGGAGACGAGACCGCCGCGCATCAGGGCGACGATGCCGAGCGCGATCAGCCCGAAGGCGATCGCCTTGGTCATGGTGAAGAGCAGCCAGAGCGGCAGCATCCAGCCCAGCGCGATGAAGACGATGGCGCCGAGGACGGCGATGGCGAGGGTTCGCATGGGCGCGCTCATATCTTGCGTGCCTGAACCGGGGTGAACAGGCCTTCGGGCCGGAAGATCAGCACGACGACCATGACCAGATAGATGATGAAAATCTCCGCCTCCGGTATTTCATAGACCGCGAAGGATCGCGCCAGTCCGACGATCAGCGCCCCGATCGCGGCACCGGGAATCGAGCCGAGGCCGCCGATGATGACGACCGCGAAGCTGACGATGATCACGCTGACACTGATGCCCGGCTGCACCGAAATGAGCGGGCTGGTGAAGGCCCCGCCGAGGGCGGCGAGAAAAACGCCGAGGCCGAAAGCGAGAAGATAGATGCGGGTGACGTTGACACCCATCGCCGCGCTCACCTCCGGCTCGTTGATCACCGCGACGGTGATCTTGCCGATCCGGGTGCGGGTGAGGCCAAGCCAGACGCCGACGCCGCAGACGATTGCCAGCCCGATCAGCGCGATGTCGTAGCCGACATAGAACAGGCTGCCGACCTCGACATTGCCGAACAGATTGCGCGGCTCGAAGACGTAATAGGGGTCGACCCCGAAGACCATCTTGGTGATGTCCTCCAGCATCAGGAACACCGCGTAGGTGACCAGCAGGACGAGAACCTCGTCGCGGCCGTAGAAAAACCGTAGCAGCCCGCGCTCGATGAGCGGGGCGACGACGATGGCGACTGCCAGTGCGGCGATGAACATCGCAACGAGGCTGAACCATTCGGGCAGGCCCCAGCCGGCGAACAAGGGCACGGCGACCGCCGCGGCATAGGCGCCGAGGGCGTACAGGCCGCCATGGGCGAAGTTGAGGATGCGCAACACGCCGAAAACGAGCGTCAGCCCGAGCGCGACGATGAACAGCCAGGAAGCGTAGATCAGTCCGTCGAGAATGATGGTGAGAACGATGTCCATCGCGGCGTGGTCCACCCGTCGCAGGATTGCGGTAAACCGGGCCGCCGAGCGGCCCGGTCGTTTTGCCGTGTCAGATCATCATTCGCATGTGGCGCCGGGGAAGCCGGCGTTGATCCATTCGAGACCCTTCATGTCGGCCGGCGGGTTCACGCAGCGCGCGTCGAACCGAATGATGTCGTCGAGGATGATCTCGCCGTTCTCATCCTTCTTCGAACGGCCGAAGCCAATCGGCTGGATCGCCTGGTGGCCGTTGCCGTTGACCATCTCGATCAGGCCGCCCGGGCTTTCCCAACTGAGCCCCTTCATCGCCGCGGCGAGTTCCTCGCTGCTCGGCTTCTTGCCACCGTTTTCAGCCATGGCCTTTTCGACGGCGGTCTTCAGGCCGAGGATCGCCTGGGCCATGCGATAAGGCGCCTGCACCGGCATGACGTTGTAGGTGGACTCGTAGTTGTCCTTCCACCACGTGTTCAGCTCGGATTCTGGCGCCATGAAACCGTAGGCACCACGGGCGCCGACGATCGCCCCCTCGGGCATGTTTTTACCGAGAGGCGGCAGCGAGTGATCGCCCGCGGAAAATGCTACCTGGCTGCGCTGGAACAGGCCGCGCGGCAGTGACTGCAGGATCAGCGCCTGCAAGTCGCCGCCCCAGAGCGACGAATGCACAACGTCGGCCTTGCCCTGCAGCAGGGCCGAAATCTCGGTGCCGTACTGGCCGGCGCCGAAGGCGGGGAAAAGCTCGGCGGTCACGGTCGCGTCGGGATAGATCTGTCCCATCGCGGCCTTGAAGTCGCCCCAGCTGTCCTGACCCCAGGCGTAGTCCTGGTTGATGCCGGAGAACGTCTCGACCTTGATATCCAGTGCTTTCAGGTAGCGGGCCAGCCCGACGTTGTCCTGGGTTGCGTGAGCCGCGGTGCGGAAGACGTATTCGTAGTCATTTTCCTCGAAGACCCGTGGTGTGCCGCAATCATAGAGGATCGTGAACTGCTTGAGTTCCTCGGCCACCGGTGCGACCGCCAAACAGTCGCCGGAGCCGACATAGCCGACCACCACGTCGACATTCTCACGCTGTACGAGGTTGCGGTATTCCTGCACCTGCACCGTGGCTCCGCCGGCTTCGTCGATCACCACCGGCTCGATCGTCAATCCGCCGAAGCCCTTGGTGTCGTAAGGGGCGGGGGCCTCGCCGGCGTTCAGTTTCTCGATCAGCATCTTGCCGCCGTCCCAAGCGGGGACGCCGAAGCTCTGAGCGGCCTGGCCGGACAGGAAGGTGACCACGCCGATCTTGAACGTTTCCTGCGCCGCGGCTGCGCCGATCAAGGCGAAGGCGGCCGTGGTGGCCATCAGCGCGGCGGCGATGCCGGCGTGTGAAGATTTCTGTTTCATTGACGTTTCCTCCTCTTTGGAGGTCCGTTTCGCGCAGACCGCGGCGGACCTTGTTTATCGGTTTGCGGTGGGTGTTCAGGGCCGCCGGTCTCCCATACCGGTCGGCCAGCTCTGTCGTTAACGGCGGGCGCCTCCCTTTTGCGTCGCGGACAGATGCACCGGCTCGTCCGGATCGCAGCCCGCAAGGACGTAGCCACGCCGGAAGTCGTTGATGTGCCGGCGCATCCAATCCGCCGCCAGGGTCGCGTCGCGTTTCTTAAAGGCTGCAATGATGTGTTCGTGCGCCTCGATCAGCCGCGCGCCGGCCTGGCTCAGGCGTGGCAGCATCCGTTCATTTGCCGGAAACAGCAGCATCGCCGCGGGTTCACGCGCCAATTGCCAGGTGGCATTGCCGGTTGCTTCGGCGATCAGCGCATGGAATTCGAGATCCAGCGTGGTCAGGATGCTTCCCTCGGCCACGGCCACGCGGGTGCGGGCGAGGTTGTCCTCCAGCGCTTCGATCTGCTCGGGTTGGATCGCGAGCGCCGCCTGCGCCGCCGCCGCCGGCTCCAGCGCCAGCAGCAACTGCCAGAGTTCGTCGAAACTGACGCGCTGCAGCGCCAGAGCGCGGCTGGCGCGGGTGCTTAGATCCTCGGCGCGTGGTGCCGAGGCATAAAGGCGCCGGCCGGTGCGGCGCTGCACCAGGCCGCTCTCTTCGAGCAGCCGCAAGCCTTCCCGCGTGGTAGAGCGATGGACGCCGAGGCGCGCCGCCAGTTCGGTCTCGGTCGGCAGCCGATCGCCGAGCGCGAGACGGCCGTCGAGAATCTCCCGCTCGATCGTCTCGAACACCAGCCGATAGGCCGGCGCGGACTCGATCGCCGCAAAATGCGTCGCGGTGTCCTGGGTCTGCTGGGGCGCGGCAACACTCGATACCGCCCCCGGCGTTCGATCCGCCATTGGCAACACACGTCCCGACAAAGGCCGGGCCTCCTCCCATGAGTGCCGCGGCTCTTCCGGCCGTCGACGTTTCTCATTGTCCGACAATCAGACTAAGCGGAGGATCAGGGAAGCGTCAACCGAGGAATGTGGTTCGCGACGCTCCGTCGGCCTTATCCGCAGCGAACCTTGACGATCCGGTTCTCCGCGTCGGTTTCGAGGTTCAGCCGGGTCTCGACAAATTCCTGGGTAATCGGCTGGTTGGGATAAAGCACGCGCACGTCCTCGACGCCGGAGGCCGCCTTTGCGGCCTCGGTGGCTTCGACATTGGCGATTCGGCCGAGGACGCCGCGGGCTGCGTTGGCGTTGCAGGCTTCCAGCTCAGGCGCGGGCATGCTCGGCCCACCGACCGGCATGGGCAAGCTTTGCGGCGGCGGTACGGGCTCGGCGCGGTTGCTCGCGGTGCAGCCGGCCGTGATGATCGCCACACCCGAAAGGATAGCCAGTGAAAGGGTTCGTTGCATGCCGCTTCCTTCATGATCCGCCGTGATGCAGGCATTCGACCCTAGCGGAATCACCGCCGGGATTGAGGTGCATCCTCGTTGTCCGGGCGCAGATTAGCGCACCGTCCGCAAAAGACGAAAGCCAGCCACGAATCCGTGAGAATCGGCGGTCCTTTTCCCGGCGGGAGCGGCGCCTATGTCATAGCCCCAACACCAATTCCTGCCCCCCGACGCCGTGCCTTGGAGCCATTGCCATGAAATCCGTTCTCGCCGTCACCGCCGCCCTTGCCGGACTCGTCGCGATACCCTCCGCCGGTCAGGCTCAAGAAGGTTGCGGCACCATCCAGATCGCTTCGATGAACTGGGCCTCGGCCGAGGTGATGGCCGCGATCGACCAGTTCATCCTCGAGAACGGTTTCGGCTGCGACGCGCAACTCGTGCCCGGCGACACGATGCCGACCTTCACGTCGATGACCGAAAAGGGCGAGCCGGACGTCGCCCCGGAGATCTACGTCAAGCAGTTCAAGGAGCAGATCGAGACGGCACTGAAGGAAGGCCGGATCGCCTATGGCGCCAAGGTGCTCAAGGATGGGTCGGAAGAGGGATTCTGGATTCCGCAATATCTCGCCGACGCGAATCCGGACATCGTCACGGTCTCGGACGCGTTGAAGCGTCCCGAGCTGTTCCCGTCGCCGCAATCGTCGGACAAGGGCGCGTTCTATGACTGTCCGGCGGGCTGGGGCTGCCAGATCGTCCTCCACAACTTCTTCAAGGCCTATGATGCCGAGGAAAAGGGGTTTGAACTCGTGCCGACCGGATCGGCCGCCGGTCTCGACGGCTCCATCGCCAACGCCTTCGAGGCCAGGCAGGGCTGGCTGGGCTATTATTGGTCCCCCACCGCGATCATCGCGCGGTATCCGATGAAGAAGCTTGAGTGGGACGTTCCTTACGACGACGCCGAGTGGTTGAACTGCACGACCCAGGCGGATTGCGAGGACCCCAAGCTGAACGCCTGGACGGAAGCCGAGGTCTACACGCTGATGACGCCGAAGCTTGCCGAGGATTCGCCGGAAGCCGCCGCCTATCTCGAGCAGCGCGCCTGGGGCAATGAGACCGTCAACAAGATGTTGGCCTGGAAGGACGAGAACCAGGCAACGGGAAAGGACACCGCGCTCTACTTCCTCGACACCGAGGCGGAGGTCTGGACCAAGTGGGTCTCGCCGGAGGTCGCCGAGAAGGTCAAGGAAGCGCTCTAACTTCTCGCGCGTTATCGATACGCCGGGGCTGCCGTAAGCGACATTCGTCAGATGATCGTGGAAAGCCCGGCGGCAATGGCCCAAAACGCGGCGCCAACCATCGCCAGCAGCGACAGGCCTGTGCCCGCCGAGCGTTGCCAGCCGGGCGCATCCGCGGCGGTAAAATGCAGCGCGTGCAGGAAACGGCCGGCGGTCAGAAGCAGGCCGAACCCGTGGATCGCCCAGGCCGGCCCGCCGAGAAGGGCCACGGCAAGCAGCGTGATCAGCGTCACCGGGATGAATTCCATGGCGTTCGCGTGGCCGCGCATGATCCGGATCATGCGCGGATTGCCGCCGTCGCCCATTAACACCTTCTCGCTCTGGCGCACGCGCCCGGTCTGGAACGCCAGCCAGACGAGAATCAGCGTGTTGAGGCCCGCGTAGATCGCGAGAGCCCCGATCGCGTCGGTGGTCGCTTCCAACATGGTGTTCATCCCGTACCGGTGGCGCGTTCGCGGCCTGATCCGTCGGGTTTAAGGCGGTGCCGCTGGGATGTCGATCCGGGTCGTAACGCCAGGTTGTCCCCATCTATTACCCACCGGCAGACCCGTCCCGTCATGGAGGGAGGCGCGTTCATTGCATCTTTCAGCTAGTCTTCGTTTTGTCGGCAGGACTTCGGCTGATGTCATGCGTGTGCGAACCAAAGGGGCGAAACTATGATGCCACTGCTGCTGGGACTGATCGTTTTCCTCGGGGTTCACTCGCTGCAGATCTTCGCTGACGATGGGCGGGGCCGGCTGATCGCTCGCCTGGGCGAGAGCCAGTTCAAAATGACATATTCAGCGCTGTCCCTCGTCGGGCTGCTGCTGATCATCTTCGGCTACAGTGAGGCGAGGGCGGGCGCCAGTTTGCTCTGGTCGCCGCCAACCGGCCTTCGCCATCTGGCATTCCTTCTCGTGCCGGTGGCGTTCATCCTTGTCGCCAGCGCCTACTCCCCGGCCGGTCACATCAAGGCCATGGTTCGTCATCCGATGGTGCTCGGCGTTGCGGTCTGGGCCTTGGCCCATCTCCTGGTCAACGGCACCGACGCCGACCTCGTGCTGTTTGGCGGCTTCTTGGCCTGGGCGCTCGTCGACTACGCCAGCGCGCTTCGCCGAACCACGACGGGCGCCGCGCAAGCGGCCGCCGTCAAAAGCCTTCGGGGCGACATTATCGCGGTGGTCATCGGCCTTATCCTGTCCGCGGCCTTTTTGTTCGGACTGCATGGCTGGCTCATCGGCGTGCCGCTGCTTGGATAGGATCGGCAAGAGCTTGCCCTTTCACAGACGCGAAAAATCGTTAGAAGACGCCATGTCCGTTGTGTGCGTCAGCTGCGACGGATGGTGTGCCGCGATGATTTTTCGAAGAGTGGGTGAATGAGCGACGACAGTTTCTTCCGCGAGGTCAGCGACGAGCTTCGCCAGGACAAGGTCAAGGCCGTCTGGACGAAGTTCGGTACGTGGATCTTCGCCGCCGTCGTTCTCGCTGTCGCCATTACGGCCGGTGTCGTCGGCTGGGATCGTTACCGGACCGCGCAGGCCAATGCCTCCGGAGACTCATATCTCGCCGCGCTGGATCTGGCCCGGGATGGCAAACGGGACGAAGCCGTGGTGGCCCTCGAAGCGATCGCGGCGGACGGCTACGGAGCCTATCCCGACCTTGCCCGGATGAGCATCGGCGGCGTCCTGCATGAACAGGACAAACCCGATGAAGCCGTCGCCGCCTTCGACGGCGTTGCGAACGATTCGGGCGTGCCGCAGCCGATCCGCGATATGGCCGCCGTCCGGGCGGCCTACATTCTTGTCGACAGCGGTACGCTCGACGACGTCCGCAGCCGTGTCGAACGTCTGACCGGCGACAGCGAAGCGCTGCGCTTTCCGGCGCGCGAGGCGATCGCCTTGGCGGCATGGAAGGCGGGGGATCGGGAAACCGCACGCCAGCTCTTCCAGCAACTCCTCGACGATGCGGGGGCGCCGAGCGGCATTTCCGGGCGAGCGCGCATGATGCTCGAAGTGATCGCCGCCAGCGACCCGATGGCGGCCGCTGCAGCACCGGCCGAGCCCGCGGACATCGTAGCTCCGACTGGAGAGGCTGCTGACGCAGCGCCGGCAAGACAACCGGCCACCGATTCCGGTGTGACAGACAGCAGCACAAGCCAGCCGGCATCCGCCGACAGGACGTCCGCCGATGCGCCCGAACCGGCGAGCGCCGCCGCGCCGGTGGACGAGACGAGTTCGCAGGCCGCGCCGTCCTCGACGCGCTCCCAGGCGGTGAGCGAACCGGCGCCAGCAGCCGGCGCGAACTGATCCCAATTGGCGTCCGGCGAACCGCCGGGCGCCCCATCGCTCCGGAGGAGCGCGGAGACCGTCATGGTCACCATCGCCATNCGCCAGCAGCCGGCGCGAACTGATCCCAATTGGCGTCCGGCGAACCGCCGGGCGCCCCATCGCTCCGGAGGAGCGCGGAGACCGTCATGGTCACCATCGCCATCATCGGCCGGCCGAATGTCGGCAAGTCGACCCTGTTCAACCGCCTCGTCGGCAAGCGGCTGGCGCTCGTCGACGACCGGCCGGGCGTCACCCGCGACAGGCGCTCGGGTGACGCGTCGCTGATGGATCTCGAGTTCGAGATCGTCGACACGGCGGGTCTGGAGGAAGCCGGGGCGGAGACACTGGAGGGGCGGATGCGCGCCCAGACGGAGGCGGCGATCAAGGCGGCGGACCTGTCCCTGTTCATGATCGACGCCAAAACCGGTCTCAATCCGCAAGATCTCGCCTTCGCCGATCTGATGCGGCGGACCGCCGCAAAGGTCGTGCTGGTGGCCAACAAGGCCGAGGCGAAGGGCGCCGAGTCGGGCCTTATCGACGCCTATTCGCTCGGGCTCGGCGAGCCGATCGGCATTTCGGCCGAGCACGGCGTCGGAATGGCGGAGCTTCGCGACGCCATTGTCGAGGCATTGGGCGACGCGGTCCTGGACTATGCGGACGAGGACAGCGACGATAGCGGAGACGCGCAGAGCGAGGCGGCCTTTACGGATGAAACGGAAGAGCCGGCCTACGATGCGACCAAGCCGCTGCGAATTGCCATCGTCGGCCGGCCGAATGCCGGCAAGTCGACGCTGATCAACCGCTTCATCGGCGAGGATCGTATGCTGACCGGCCCCGAGGCCGGCATCACGCGCGATTCCATCTCGGTCGAGTGGGAATGGCGCGGGCGCAAGATCAAGCTGTTCGATACGGCCGGCCTTCGGCGCAAGGCGCGCATCCAGGAAAAACTCGAAAAGCTCTCCGTCGCCGATGCGCTCCGTGCGATCAAATTTGCCGAAGTCGTGGTCGTGGTGCTCGACGTCACTATCCCCTTCGAGCGTCAGGACCTTTCGATCGTCGACCTCGTCGTGCGCGAGGGCCGGGCGCCGGTTATCGCCTTCAACAAATGGGACCTCGTGGAGGATCGGCAGGCCGTGCTCGCCGATTTGCGCGAGAAGACCGGTCGTCTCTTGCCCCAGGCGCGCGGCATACAGGCCGTGACGGTGTCGGGCGAAACCGGCGAAGGAATCGACCGGCTGATGCGCGGGATCGCCGAAGCACATGAAATCTGGAACCGCCGCGTCTCGACCGCGAAATTGAATCAGTGGCTCGATCGGATGGTCGGTCACCATCCCCCTCCGGCGGTGGCGGGCCGGCGGGTGACGATCAAATACATGACCCAGGTCAAATCGCGCCCGCCGACCTTCATGTTGTCCACAACTCGTCCCGAAGCGCTCGGGGCGTCGTATACGCGCTATCTTATCAATGGGTTACGGGACAGTTTCGGGCTTCTCGGCGTGCCGATCCGTCTCGGATTGCGCAAACCGGACAATCCTTACGCCGCAAAAGCGAAGCGGCGGTCATGAAATCACCATCATCTGTTAACCAAGAAACAAGGTTAATGGGGGAAATTCGGTGGAAGTCCATCGAATGAAGACTGTTTTGGGGACGTAATGACGGCTGTTGATTTGGTAGCAGGGGGACGCATGCAACGCCGTTCGTCGAAACGCGCCGCACGCGCTATCGTCGTCGCGGCCGGCAGCTTCGCGACTCTCACCGCGTTTACCGGTCAACTCGCCTATCAGGATATGACAAGCCTGCTCGGCGGTTCCAGAGAAGCAAACCGCTGGCAGTCGTATTTTGTTCCATCGCCGGCGGGCTCGGTGGAAACCGCCAAGATCGCATTCGCCGATTCCGGCAAGAACAGCCGCCTGCCGGCCGGTAGCGGCGTAAAGGCCGGCAATGGCGACCTCTTCACCATCGACACGGTTCAGCAGGCGCTCGACACGCCCGACGAGAACCGGGTGGCGCGAGCAGAGAAGGGGCGCCGGGTCATTTCTCTCATGCCTGCCGCCCAACTGCCGCCGCGCGGCTTCTCCGCCGGCTCGATCCTGGAGCGGCAGTCGCTGCTCGGATCGCGGGTCACCGGCGGCCAAGAGCGCATTCGGAGCGCCTTCTCCAAGGTGACGCAGTCCACCAAGGACGCGATGACCGTCGCCATGAATTTCCAGCTCAAGGGTCCGCCGACGATCAAGCCGGGCAAGGAGAGGGCGACCAACGACATGTTAATGCTGGCTTCCCTGAAGCCTTCGGACGCCGCGACCGCCGCGCTCGGCTATGCACCTTCGGGACCGCAGTCGGGCCGCGCTTCCTCGCTGTTCGAGAAAATCCTGAAGGATACGCCGCAGGCGTTCATTCCGCCGATCGGCGAGAATGATCATGCCTGGGCCGCGACGCCCCTGCCGGCGACCGCCTATTCCGAGAAGGAGCAGAAGTGTCTTGCCAATGGCCTGTATTTCGAGGCGCGAGGCGAGTCGACGCTGGGGCAGGCGGCAGTGGGGCAGGTTATCCTGAACCGCGTTCGCAACCCGGCATTCCCGAACACGATCTGCGGCGTCGTCTACCAGAACAAGAGCTGGCGCAATCGCTGCCAGTTCTCCTTCGCCTGCGATGGCGCGCGTGATCGCATCGCCGACAGCGGCGCTTGGGCGCGCGTGTCGCGCGTCGCCGAACAGGTGACCAAGGGCGAACTCTGGATCAACGCGGTCGGCTCGGCGACCCATTATCACGCCAATTACGTTCGGCCGCGCTGGGCGCGCGCCATGGAAAAGGTCGATAAGATCGGCAAGCACATCTTCTACCGTACCTTCAACGGCGGCTGGTAAGTAGCACGCGCCATCGCGAATCCCCCGGCTTTGGCCGAATTTCGAGCGCTCATTCCCGCGTGAAATATTTCCGCATTCGGCTGTATCGGTCGGATCGCGCGACCCGGTCATTTTGCCGCCGCCGAAAAATGCGCTAGAGCCCAAAGCTCCTCATTTGCAACGGTCGGACACATGGCTCAGAAAACCAAGCACCTGCTCCATATCCTGGCCGCCCAGCCGGTCATCCCCGTCGTTGCGGTGGACAGCGCCGCGGAAGGCGTCGAACTGGCGCGCGCCTTGGCCGCCGGCGGCCTGAAGGCCATCGAGGTCACGCTGCGTACGCCGGCCGCCCTCGACGCGATTCGGGCGATCAGCAGCGAAGTGCCGGAGACGGCCTGCGGCGCTGGCACCATTCTCGAGCCGAAGCAATTCGACCGCGCGGCGAAGGCCGGCGCGAAGTTCATCGTATCGCCCGGCGCGACGGTGGAACTTCTCGACGCCGCGAGATCTTCGGACGTTCCGTTGTTGCCGGGATCGGCAACGGCCAGCGAATTGATGGCGATGCTGGAAGAGGGCTACGAGGTGCTGAAATTCTTCCCGGCCGAACAGATCGGCGGTGCCGCCTTCCTCCGCTCGATCGCTCCGGTATTTCCCGCCTTGCGTTTCTGCCCCACCGGCGGCGTCTCCATGAGCAATGTACGCGACTATCTCTCGCTGCCGAACGTCATCTGCGTCGGGGGGTCATGGGTGGCGCCGAAGGCCGCGGTTGCGGCCGGCGACTGGGCGGAGATCACCCGCCTCGCGCGGGAGGCCGTGGCGCTTCGCGGCGGCGGCTGAGCCGCGGTCCCTCGCGCCGTGCCCCGATCCGGGGGCACGCTCTTCGCGGCACGGTTCAGACCCTTGTCGGGGCGAAGCCGGTCACGGCGCACAAGCATCTTGACGCGGCAACGGCTCCCGGTCATGGTCCCGGCCGGAGCGCGGGCGTAGTTCAGCGGTAGAACGCAAGCTTCCCAAGCTTGATGTCGTGGGTTCGATCCCCATCGCCCGCTCCAGCCTCCGGACTCTCGCAGGTGCTGCTAGGTCGTCTCGCCGAAGGGCGGACCGCCGAGCGGGACGTGGTCGTCGGACAGATCATCCGCACCGAGCCCAAGCGCCTCCTGGGCGATCTTCGCATGGAGCTGCCCCACCGTCGCGAGAGCATGGCCGCACGCGCTGCACGCGATCTTTTCATGATCGGGCGTGCTCTCGTCGAGATTGATCCGATTCTCGGCTCCGCACTTGTCGCAGCGCATCGTCATCGCGTTCTTCATTTCGTTCACCTTTGCTATGGCCCTCGATGTCGCCTCGGCCTGCCATCCGTGCCGAACCATCTAGCGGCCTCTGCCCGATCACCAAGGGTGAGAGCGGCACCGTCAAACCTGGACGAGTAGCGCAGTTGCGTACATCGCCACCGCGCCGACGCCGATGCCGGACAGCGCGGTGGCCGACAGCCAAGGCTGCCCCTCGGCGCGCGCCTGCCGGATCAAAAGGGCGCCGACCTCGACGATGACTTGAAGGATCGCGCCAGCTCCCACGGCGAAGGCCAGGGCCGCCCAATGCGGGGAGAAGGCGTAGCTGCCGATCCATATTCCGGCGACGGCAGGTAAGCCAGCCAACGCCGCCAGGGCGACGAAGACCCACAGGCTCGGCCGTTTTTTCGTCATTGGCGCAACGATGCCGATGCCCTCGGTCAGATTATGCAGGGTGAAGCCGAGCACCAGGAACGAACCGAGCGCCGCCGCGCCCGTCGCGAAGGCGGAGCCGATCGCCAATCCCTCGCCGAAATTGTGCAAACCGATCCCCAGCGCGATCGCGGTGGCGAGGCGAACGCCCTCCAGTGTGCCGCCCTTCCGCCTGCCGACGATCATCAGCACCGCGAATGTCAGCGCGGCGACCAGCCAGACCAGAACGCCCGCGTGGAAGCCCGGCGCGGCTTCGCCCGCCAGTTCCAGCGCTTCCTCCAGTGTATCGATCAGCAGAAACGCCAGCAGTCCGATCGTCAGCGCCAAGGCGAACTGAAACGTCCGCCTGCCGCCGGAGCGAAGCGCGGGGTAGAACAGCATGCCCAGCGCGACGGGAACCACTCCGACGAACAATCCGATGAGGCCGAAGGCACCCAGCATGCCCGCCGTGGCGACGGGGGTGGCGATCGCGACATCGATGGTGTGATCGAAGGTGACGCCGGTCGACGTCAGCAGGGTCACATGGTGAGTTTCACCTTGCACCCAGGCGTAGGGAATGCGGAGCCACGCGTCGCTCATACGCTCCAATGCCCCGGCGGGCTCCTGGGTGAAGGTCCAATAGGCGCCGTCGACCTGTAATTGGGCGATGGTCATCGGTTCGGACCCGCCAGCGCGGACGTGTAGCGCGATGCCATCGCTGTCGAGGACGGTCCGCTCGACCGTCAGCTCTTCGGTGGGCGGTGTCCCTCCGTTCAAATAGCGAAAGGGATCGCTGGCCAGAAAAGCCGCCGCGACCGCGAGGATCAACACGAGGGGCAGGGCAATACGAAGAATGGTTCGGGTCATCGCGATCAACCTTCCCGTGCCGGCTTCGTTGTGCCGTCTTGCACATCGAAGAGGCTCATCCAGCCAAGCTCGGCGAATTCCGACTGGTGGGCGTGAAACATGTAGAGACCCGGCTCGTGGTCCTTGAAACTGATCTCGGCGATGCCGCGCTGGCCCTGGCATTGCATGATCGTGTCGACGGTCTTCAGCGTCGGTGTTAGCGTCGTTCCGTGATCGAAATAGTCGAAGAAATTCGCGTGCAGGTGCAGCGAGTTGATCGGGTCGAACTCGGTGATGTTGATCAGATAGAGCCGGATCGGCCGCGCCCGGTCGACGACGATGGGGCGCTTGGAATAAGCGTGCGCGATCGAATTGACCGCGTAGATCTCGTTCTCGTCGTCGAAGTTCGTGTCGAAGCCGTTCATCACCAGAACGAACTCCTGCCAGAGCGCGTTTTCGGGGGAGCCGAGAACGCGCGAACGGGCGACATCGGCTAGCTCGAGGTGACGGGCCGGGTCCGGATCGATGATGAAGGCGCCGTAAAGCCCCTTGTGGATGTGCCGCTTCAGCGGGACCGAATGGCAGTGATAGAGGTGACAGCCGAAGGGAAAGGCGTCGAACTCGTAGGTGAACTCGCCGCCCGGCAGCACGTTTCCCGCACCGGGAACGCCGTCCATCCGTGCCGCATGGATGCCATGGAAATGGATCGTGTGCGGATGCGAGCCGAAATTGCGGAAGCGGACGCGAACGCGATCGCCTTCGCCGACCCGCAAGGTCGGGCCGGGCACGCGGCCATTATAGGTCCAGGCGGGGAAGAAGATCCCCGGCGCGATCTCGATCTCCTTGTCTTCGGCGATGATATCGAATTCTCGGAGCGTATGGCCGTCCGGCAAACGCGACGCGGTCCCGGTGTCCCAGTCGGTCAGGATGTCATGCGGGTCGAAGCCATTGCGCTCGTAATCCACCTCGCCGACCGTGGTCATGCCGTCATGGGTGTTGTGTGCGTCCTCCGATGTCTGGTGGCCAGCATGTTGCTCGCTGTCAGCCGCGGCCTGCGGGGCGGCAGGCGATGTCGACGCCTGGCCCAACGCCAGGCGAACCGCCGACGATCCACCGAGAAGCGCTCCTGCCCCCAGCAGAAAGCGGCGTGTGGTGGGATATTCGAACCAAGATGGCATTGCGTAGCTGCTCCCGTGTCGATTCCTTGGCCGTTGAAGGAATCTCGGCATTCGTCATAATTGCATGATGCTATAAAATATAGCCTTGGCTACAAATGACTTTGAAGCGGGAGTTTTGTCAACCAACAAAGGTGTCCGATTTCGCGGTTGGCGATGCCAACCCGATTGGCTATGCATGACGGTAATGACGAAGGTTCAAACGAGCGCCATTCCCGCCTTGCCCGATGCGGATCAGCAGGCGGCCAATTTCCAGCGGGTGCGAGAAGTCCATCAGCAGGAGGTGGCGGAAGATTACGTCGAGTTGATCGCCGACCTGATCGACAGCACCGGGGAGGCCCGCGCGGTCGATATCGCCCGGCGGCTGGGCGTTGCCAACACCACCGTCGTCAAGACCATTGCGCGATTGCAGCGGGACGGACTGGTTTCGAGCCAGCCCTACCGGGCGGTGTTTCTGACCGAGGCCGGCCGAAAAATGGCGGTCCGCTCAAGGCGACGGCACGAACTCGTCGTCAGCTTCCTTCGCGCGATCGGCATTAGCAATGAGACCGCCCAGCGCGATGCCGAGGGCATCGAGCATCACGTCAGCGAGGAGACGCTGGCGGCGTTCGAGCGGGTCGTGCGCGCCAAGGCGGCCGACTCGGCTTAAGGCCGGATAATGAGACCGTCGGGAGCCACGCTGCGCCTTCGTGGAGCGTCAGCCCTCCGCGATCAGCCGCCCGTTCAGCGCGTCGCGGATCAGCTTCCGGGTCTCGTCGAGGCCATACAGGGCCGCGAACGAACCGAAACGCGGTCCGCGTTCCTGCCCGATCAGGATCTGGTATAGCGCCTGGAACCATTCGACCGAGACACCGGGGCCGCCCTGCGGTCCGGTCTTCTTATGGTCCTGATAGCGCTCGATCGGCCGCGCCACGTCGAGCAGCGCGTTCTGGATCGCCTCGCCATCGGCATCCTTCGGCAAGGCGGCAAGCTTGGCGTCGAGTGCCTCCAGCGCCTCGCGCTCGACCTCGTCGGGCGCGCGAAACGTCTTCGAAGGTCTGACGAAATCCTCGAAATAGCGCAGCGCATAGGCGACGAGCCGGTCGAGGTCCGGATCGGTCTCGGGGGTGACGCCCGGCGCGTAGCGGGTGATGAAGCCCCAAAGCGTTGCCGTGTTCGAGGCGTTGGAGGCCGAGACCAGATTGAGCAGCATCGCGAAGGGTACCGCGACGGCCTTTTCCGGTGGGTGGCCGTCATGGACATGCCAGACCGGGTTCTGCAGCCGCTGGCGCGGTTCCTGGCGCTGATAGGCCGCGACGAACTGGTAATAGTCGTCGACTGCTTTCGGGATGACGTCGAAGAACAGCCGCTTGGCCGCCCTCGGCTTCTGGAACATGTAGAAGGCGAGGCTCTCCGGCGAGGCATAGGCGAGCCACTCGTCGATGGTCAGGCCGTTGCCCTTCGACTTGGATATCTTCTGGCTTTTCTCGTCGAGGAACAGCTCGTAATTGAAGCCCTCCGGCGGTGTCGCGCCGAGCGCCCGGCAGATTTTCGACGCCAGGGTGACGGAATCGATCAGATCCTTGCCCGCCATTTCATAGTCGACGCCGAGCGCCGCCCAGCGCAGCGCCCAGTCCGCCTTCCACTGGCACTTGACCGCGCCGCCGGTTACCGGCGTCTCGATCCGCTCGCCGCTGTCGGGATCGAGATAGGTGATGGTGCCGGCGTCGGCGTCGCGATCGACCATGGGCACCTGGAGGACGATGCCGGTCTTCGGATGGACCGGCAGGAAGGGCGAATAGGTCGCGCGACGGTCGGGGCCGAGCGTCGGCAGGATGATCTCCATCACCTCGTCATAGGCGCCGAGCATCTTCATCAGCGTCGCGTCGAAGCGCCCTGAGGCATAATAATCGGTCGCCGAGGCGAAGTCGTAGTCGAAGCCGAAGCGGTCGAGAAATGCCATCAGACGGGCGTTGTTCGCCGCCCCGAACGATGGATGCTCATTGGAAAACGGGTCCGGCACCCGCGACAGCGGCTTGCCGAGATGGGTGAGCATCATCTCCCGGTTCGGCACGTTGTCCGGCACCTTGCGCAGGCCATCCATGTCGTCGGAGAAGCACAGGAGGCGCGTCGGCACTTCATCTTCGGTCAGGACGCGAAAGGCGTGGCGCACCATCGAGGTGCGAGCAACCTCGCCGAAGGTTCCGATATGCGGAAGGCCGGACGGACCATAGCCGGTTTCGAACAGCACCGTCGCCGGCATGCCGCTGGTCTCGAAGCGCTTGAGGAGCTTGCGCGCCTCCTCGAAGGGCCAGGCGTTGGAGGCCAGAGCTTCCTCGCGCAATGGTCGTTCGGCGACCGTGTCCGTCTCCGGGGTCTGCATGGTGCGTCCTTGCATGGTTGGCTTTTCCGCTGCGCCCGGCTCCTCATCGTAAGAGAAGGCATTGCGGGCAGGGAAGGTCGCGCCCGGTCTAGAAAGAAGCGGGGGGGCCGTCAACAAAACCCGCTTACGCCTTGTTGCGGTGCCGGTCGATGGCTAGCTTCGACCAATCGCAAGTCTGAAGGAGCAGCGCATCATGGCCGACCTCGAACCGCAGGAAGCCCTCGTCCATCTCATGGTTTCGATGGCCGCAGCCGACGGCGCGATTAGCGAGAACGAAATGCGCGAGCTGGAGGCCCTGTTGCACACGCTTCCGGTGTTCGAAGGCTTCGACATGGCGAGCCTCGCCGAGATGGAGCGCCATTGCAGCGACATTCTGGAGCGCGAGGACGGCCTCGATACGATTATCGCCAATGTGAAGCAGGTGCTGCCAGTCAAAATGTACGAAACCGCCTATGCGCTGGCGATCGAGGTGGCGGCCTCCGACGTTCACGCGACGCAGGCGGAGTTGCGATTCCTGGAAATGCTGCGCGACGGGCTCGAACTCGATCGGCTGGTGAGCGGGGCGATCGAGCATTCGGCGCGGGTGCGCTACCGGCGGCTTTAGAGAGAGGCGAGCGGGCAAAATCTCTACCAGAGACCCTCAATTGAGGGAATAAATCGATGATAAGACAATTAATATTGGGAATATTGATTTTCTCATTCGTTATTGTTCCTTTGTATTGCGAATATAGGAAAATTCGCATTGTTACAAAAAATAACGGATGGGGGAGATTCGCAAAAATGAATCCAATAACATTCTTTACATCGATCGATGTTCATGACCCGAGATGTCCTGATTGTGTTGCGCGGAAATATCGCGTCCTCAACAGAGTTGTCGCTGTGTTTTTTGTTGTTTGGTTATGGGCTTTTCTGATCGCTACGAAAACATTCGAATATATGGGGATGGGATTTTAAATGGCAGAGAATTTTTTTATTCCCGAGTGGGCAGTCGGCCACAAGAAAAAGACCTGGTTTCACCGAGTCTGATAGCTGCATCCGATGCTCTCATTGCAAAAGCATCGGAAATTCGCCGAGGCGCTCGCGACCTTGGCGCTCGTTGAAGCAGCCGTTCACGCCGACCGTGGTGGGCTTACTGCCCGACGATCTCGCGGGTGGCGTCGAAGATAATGTCCTTGTTGTGCTCCATGGTGAAGCGCAGGTCCCAGTCGTCGCGGCACAGGAATACCGGCCGCTCGTCGCGGTCGCGCGCGACATGGGTGATGTTCTCCTTGATGAACGCGGCAAGCGCGCTCTCGCTGTCGGAGCGAATCCAGCGGGCGACGCTGGAGGTCACCGGCTCGAAGGTGACGTCCGCCTTGTATTCGGCCGCGATGCGCGAGGCGAGGACGTCGAGCTGAAGCGGGCCGACAACGCCGACGATCCAGGTCGAGCCGATCGACGGCCGGAACACCTGGACGAGACCCTCCTCGGCCAGATCGTCGAGCGCCCGGCGGAATTACTTGATGCCGATTACCATGGAATCCGGGCCGGCCAACGGCTCGACGCGGGTTGCCGAGAACCCCACCTGGCGCATCCATTCCTGACAGTCGGCGCCGGTATAGTCGAAGCCGCCACGGGTCTCGATCAGCATGTTCAGGCTCATCAGAAGGCCGAATGCGTTCTCGCGGCGATCGTCGTCGATTACGGTGTCGTAGACGATCAGCGCGCCGCCCTTCGGAACTGCGCTGAAGGCTTTTTCGATGAGTGATTTCTTCGTGGCCAAATCCCAGTCGTGCAGAATATGTCCCATGACGATCACGTCGGTGGCCGGGAACTCGTCCTGAAAGAAATCACCGGCGTGGAACTTTACGCGTTCCGACAGTCTGTTCTGCGCCGCGAACGCTTCGAAGATCGGTCGCACCGGCGGGAGGTCGAAGCCGACCCCCGTGAGATGGCTATGCGTCCGCGCCAGCGTGACAGGAACCATGCCCTGCGCGGTGCCGACGTCCATCATGTTGCTGTAGTCGCTCCAAGGAAACCGCTCAGCAAGAACCTGGGCTGCTCCGGCGCTGAGCCCGCTCATGGCTTGCAGGAAGGATTCCAGCCGCTTGGGTTTCGGCGTAGAGCGAATCGAACAGGTCGGCATCGCCGCGCTTTCCTTCGTTCTGCATCTCGCCGGTCCGCAAGGCTTCGGTCAGGGAATCCCAGAATCCGAACAGTCGGGCGTTTGCCATTTCCAGCATGCCGCCGACATAGGACGGCTTGGCCTTGTCGAGAAAAAGGTCGGCGTCAGGGGCATTACGATAAACCCCGTTCTCCCGGTCGAGCACACCGAGCGCGACCAGAGCATCGAGGAAATCGCGAGATGCACGCTGATGGAGACCGAGCTTCCTTTGCAAGGTCGGCAGATCAGCCGGAGCTTTTGCCAGAACGCTGAACACGCCCAGTTCGACCGCACTTAAAAGGGCCTTGGATCCCCAGAACCCCATTCCAAGCTTCATGATGTTGTCAGGCGCGAAAGTCATGGATGCCATCCTCCCCAGAGTTAGGTGCGGAAGAATACTATCACAAAGGAATCGTCGTGACTGGTTGGAGGCTTTCCGTTGCGTAGGCAGAGGCAGGTGCGTCCGGTTTTGTCATTGTGATGTCCGTAGGCGATCGTTCTGTCGGATAGACGAGTCCCGGCATCTCCGCAGGTTACGAGCAGCCGCTCCGGGCTTCTGCCCGTCGGCCATTACTGACCGACGATCTCGCGGGTGGCGTCGAAGATAATGTCCTTGTTGCGCTCCATGGTGAAGCGCAGATCCCAATCGTCGCGGCACAGGAAGACCGGCCGTTCGTCGCGATCGCGCGCGACATGGGTGATGTTCTCCTTGATGAACGCGGCAAGCGCACTCTCGCTGTCGGAGCGAATCCAGCGGGCGACGCTGGAGGTCACCGGCTCGAAGGTGACGTCCGCCTTGTATTCGGCGGCGATGCGCGAGGCGAGGACGTCGAGCTGCAGCGGGCCGACGACGCCGACGATCCAGGTCGAGCCGATCGACGGCCGAAACACTTGGACGAGACCCTCCTCGGCCAGATCGTCGAGCGCCCGACGGAGCTGCTTGAGCTTCATCGAGTCCTCGAGGCGCACGCGCCGCAGCACCTCCGGCGCGAAGGCTGGCAGACCGGTAAAGCGGAAGCTCTCGCCCTCGCTCAGGGTGTCGCCGACGCGTAGCGTCCCGTGGTTGGGGATGCCGATGACATCACCGGCGAAGGCTTCCTCTGTGCGGGCGCGCTCCTGGGCAAAGAAATAGATCGGGTTCGACACGGCCAGCGCCTTGCCGGAGCGCACATGGTCGAGCTTCATGCCGCGCTTGAAATGACCCGAGCAGAACCGCACGAAGGCGACACGGTCGCGGTGCTTGGGGTCCATGTTTGCCTGGACCTTGAAGACGAAGCCGGAGACCCGGTCGCCGTCCGGATCGACAGGCCCCTTGTCGGAGGGTTGCGGACGCGGCGAGGGCGCGTGTGCGGCGATGAGGTCGAGCAGCCGGTCGACGGCGAAGTTCTGCAGGGCGCTGCCGAAGATCACCGGCGTCAGATGGCCCTGGCGATAGGCGACCGGGTCGAAATCGGCATAACCTTCGCTGGCCAGCGAAGCGGCGTCACGGAACGGCGCGTGGATGTCGGCCGGAATCAGGGCTGCCAAGGCGGGATCGTCGAGCCCCTCGGTGTGCGTCACGTCACGCGCGCCGCCGGCGGCGAGGAAGTCGTTCGAGGCGAGATCGTAGCATCCCTTGAACTGGCCACCCTGGCCGACCGGCCAGACCACCGGCGCGACGGATAGCGCCAGCATCTCCTCGATCTCGTCGAGCAGCTCGAACGGATCGCGGCCCTCCCGGTCGATCTTGTTGACGAAGGTGACGATCGGAATGTCGCGCAGCCGGCAGATCTCGAACAGCTTGCGGGTCTGGGTCTCGATGCCCTTGGCGGCGTCGATCACCATGATGGCGCTGTCCACCGCCGTCAGGGTCCGGTAGGTGTCCTCGGAAAAGTCGCTGTGGCCGGGCGTGTCCAGGAGGTTGAAGGTGATGCCGTTCTTTTCGAAGGTCATGACCGAGGAGGTCACCGAGATGCCACGGCTCTTCTCGATGTCCATCCAGTCGGATTTGGCCCGTCGCCCGTCGCCCTTCGAGCGGACGGCACCGGCCATTTCGATGGCGCCGCCGGCCAGAAGCAGCTTTTCGGTCAGCGTGGTCTTGCCGGCGTCCGGATGGGAAATGATGGCGAAGGTTCGCCGGGCGCGGTGGCCCGTTTCGGCCTGCCCGACGCGCTCGGGGTCCACCGGCGCGGTGGAGCGATCTGCGTCGGCTTGGTCATCCATGGCGGGCATATTGGCGTATTCCGTGTTGTCGGTCGGCGGCCGCATCTGCCGTGGTCGGTGCCGATGTCCCGGACAGGCCTTGGCGGCGGCGGAGCGTCAGGCTCTCGGTCCCCGCGAAGCATAAGCCCGCACATTGCCGGACGATCCGGCCTGTCTATCGCTCAGTCAAAGAGTTGAAGGCGGATGGTGGGCGTGACAGGGATTGAACCTGTGACCCCTTCGATGTCAACGAAGTGCTCTCCCGCTGAGCTACACGCCCATCCGACGAGGCGGCTTAGAACACGAGATTTGAGCCCGCGTCAATAGGATCACGGCCGGCCGAAAGACTGTTTTCGAGCCGGGCCCAGAGACCCCCCGACAACTCTGCTAGGCCGCGTCTTCCAGCATCTTGCTGACTTCGTCGACGAGCTCGCGCAGGTGGAACGGCTTCGACAGGATCTTGGCGTCCTTGGGCGCTTTCGAATCCGGGTTGAGGGCGACGGCCGCGAATCCGGTGATGAACATCACCTTGAGGTCCGGGTCGAGTTCAGTCGCCCGGCGGGCGAGTTCGATCCCGTCCATCTCCGGCATGACGATGTCGGTCAGGAGCAGCGAAAACGGCTCCTCGCGCAACCGTTCGTAGGCGCTGCCGCCATTGTCGTAGCTGACGACCTCGTAGCCGGCTTTTTCCAACGCCTTGGCGAGGAAACGGCGCATATCGTTGTCGTCTTCGGCGAGTAGTATCTTTGGCATTCATGTTATCCGGATACGGTCGGGCAACGATCCCGGCGGCTGGTTCGTTCTAGGGACAATTCCATAGCAGAATGGCCCAAGATTTTCTAAAAGGAATGAACGTCTGGCCAACCTGTACGAAAAAATATGATGCGTCACCCGGCTGGAAAGGCTCAGTTTGGCGAAAACCCCGACAATCGAGACCGCAGCCGGAACGATCCCGGCCTTCGAAATCCTCGAACCCGACGAGCCGACCATCCCCTTCGTCTTCTGCTCGCCCCATAGCGGGCGGGACTATCCGTCGGATTTCATGGCGGCGACGCGCCTGTCGGGCGAATCGATTCGGCGGTCGGAGGATCTTTACGTTGATCGGCTGTTCGACTTCGTGCCCGAGCTCGGGGCTCCGCTTCTGGCGGCCCGTTTTCCCCGGGCTTATCTCGACGTCAACCGCGAACCCTACGAACTCGATCCCAAGATGTTCGCCGAGACGCTGCCCGCCTTCGTCAATGCCGGCTCGATTCGCGTGGCGGGGGGCCTCGGCACGATTCCGCGTATCGTCGCCGAGAACGAGGAGATTTACCGTGACGTCCTGCCGCTGGCAGAGGGGTTGCGGCGGATCGAGGAGCTCTACAAGCCGTTTCACCAAGCAATCGAAGAGGCCCTGCAGCGGACGCGGGAGCGCTTCGGCCTGGCGATCCTGATCGACTGTCACTCGATGCCGTCGAGCGTGCGCGCGCTGCCGGGGGGGCGCCGGCCCGATATCGTGATCGGCGACCGATTCGGGACCAGTGCGGCCGGCCGGCTGGTCTCCATCGCGACCAGCCGCATCGTCGCGCTCGGATACGACGTTGCGCGCAACAAGCCCTATGCCGGCGGCTTCATCACCGAACGCTACGGCCGCCCGCCGGTGGGCTTTCATGCCTTGCAGATCGAGATCAATCGCGGCCTTTACGCCGACGAACGCCAATTCCGTCCCCATGCGGGGTTCGATGCCCTGCGTCAGCGACTCACAACGTTTGTGGCCGGGTTCGCCGCAGAGGTCGCGTCGGACTACGCTTGGCCCGCGGCCGCCGAATAGCGCGCTCGCGATCTCCGATCGCGTGGCGATGCGCGGACAAAAAAACCGCACTGCGTTGAAACAGTGCGGTCAAGAGTCTAGGGAGGAAACGCCCATCAGGGCGGCGGCAAATCAAAGCCGCACGGCAGGATTTATGTTGCAGTGCGAAATCTGTCAATCCCATTTTGACACATTTCGAGGCGATGCGTAAAATTGCCGCATATCGAGGCGTGTGAGTCCTAGCGAGTTGGGATCCTTCCAGCCGTTCACCGTCCAGCAGCGAGTCCGTGCCATGGAACTGCCCGAGATCGCGTCGCTCTTCCATCTCGCCGATGTCGCCGACGCCGAGACGCTGCCCCGGTTTCGCGCCGGTGGCAGCGTCGACAACAAGCTGGCCGCGGCTTTCGATCCGGTGACGGAGGCCGATCGGGCCGCCGAGCGGGCGATCGTTGCGGCCATTGGCGCGCGCTACCCGGACCATGCGGTGCTCGGTGAGGAGTTCGGCGCCCAAGGAAACAGCGAGCATCTATGGGTGATCGACCCCATCGACGGCACCAGAGCCTTCATATCCGGCGTTCCGGTCTGGGGCACGCTGATCGGCTATTGTCAGGCGGGCCGGGCGCGGATGGGGCTAATGTCGCAACCGTTTACCGGAGAGCGCTATTTCGCCGACGGTGAAGCCGCCTGGTGCGAGCATCGGGGCCAGCGAAGCCGGCTCGGCGTGCGGCCGACGCGCAGGCTTGACGAGGCGACTCTGTTCACCACCTCGCCGCGGATGTTTTCGGGTGAGGGACTCCGCCGCTTCGAGAAACTGGAAGCCGGGGCGCAGCTGACCCGCTTTGGCGTCGACTGCTACGCCTATTGTATGCTCGCGGCCGGTCACGCCGATCTCGTGGTCGAGTCGGATCTGAAGCCCTACGACATCGTGGCGCTTGTGCCGATCATCGAGCAGGCGGGCGGCGTGGTGACAACCTTCGATGGTGGCCGGCCTGAAGCGGGCGGCGATATCGTCGCCGCCGCGACACCGGAATTGCATGCGGCGGCGCTGGCGATTCTCAACGGCTGACGGCGTTCGCCGGTCCCGATCAATCCAGCGGCAGAGCGCCGCCCACGAAAGCATCGAACGCTTCGAGGAAGGGCTCGCGGAATCGGTCGGCCTCCTGCAGCAATTCATGGCGGGCGAAGGGAATCGTCAGGCTGGAGCCGGAACGCATGCGCCAGGCCAGCCGCTCGGCCGCGGGGGTTGCCACCACCCGGTCGTCGCCGGCGCCGATGATCAGGGTCGGGATGGCGAGCCGGGCGATCCAGTCGGAATCGGTCAGTCGCACCATTGCGCCGGAGACTGCGGCGAGCCAGGCAATCGTAGGACTGCCCAGAAACAGCTGGGGGGCGGCCTGGGCGAGGGCCTGATTGCGTTCGAGGCGGCGCGGGTCGCTGGTCAGCACGCTGGTCGCCGGGCTCGGTGAGTGGTTGCGATTCTGGAAGGGATGCGTCGGCAGGCGGCCCAGCCCGACCAGTTGTGCCAGCCGCGCCACGCGGTTCAGTCCACGCAGGCCGATCCGGCCGGGCGGGAAGGATATCAGCGGCGCGCTGAGGACCATCCGTTCGATGACGTTCATCAGCCGCGGCGAGGCCTGCAGCGCGATCAGGCCGCCCATGGAATGGGCGAGGATCGCGTAGGGGCCGCGGCAATCGGGAAGCACCACGTCCTGGACGAAGCTTTCCAGGTCGTTGACGTAATTGCGGAATTTGCGGACGTAGCCGAGCCGGGTGTTGCGAATCAGGCGTTGGGAGCCGCCCTGGCCGCGCCAGTCGAAGGTCACGACCATGTAGCCGCGACCGGTCAGGTCGCCGATGGTCTCGAAATATTTCTCGATCGCCTCGTTGCGCCCCTGCAGCAGGATGATCGTGCCGCGGGTGCGTGGCAGCTGACTGGGCGCAATGGCATAGCGCAGGCGCTTGCCGTCCGGAGTGCGAAAACTCGACGCGCTGATCCCCGGCGGGGCGGGATTGCCAGCGCTGCTGACCAGTTCGCTTGGATCGAAGGCTTCGTTCATCGCCACTCGGCCTACAAATAACGTTTCGCGCCGCCACGGGCGCATCCCGAACAGCATGGACGATTCGGCTTGTAGAGTCGCAGGCGGAGCCGGTCAAAATTTAACCGAACGGCGAGAGAGCATGAAAAAACCGGGAGCCCCCTTCGAGGCTCCCGGCTGGAGCGGCCACAGCGGAAGGGACGGGACGCTGCGACCGTTTCGGTTCCACCGGAGTCCGGTGGAAAACTGTCCGGCTCAATGATCTTGGCGCCGCACCCCGTTCCCGTCGGGGGCCGGCTGGGCTGATCGACCGAACCATGAGCGCCACTATGCCCAGAGCCACCTGAACGGTTGCGGAAGGCAACGTTCATTTTCAGTTCAGGAGAAAAATTGCGACGAATCAAAGGGTTATATTTCGTGATGCAAGCCCTTCGGCTCTGCCGAACGGCGCAATCCGAGCCCTCCACAAACCCTTGAACCGCAAAATCCGGCTCACCATTTTATTTGTGCGGTCGCCGATATGGGGCCGCTGGCCGGGCAGCATCGCCAGATTTGGGATGCACGCTTCGCGCCAAACGCAAACATCGTTGCTTCTGAATGGAGAACACCATGCGTCACGTAGACTTTGCTCCGCTGTACCGCTCCACCGTCGGTTTCGACCGGCTTTTCTCGCTGCTCGACAGCCAGAGTGTCGCGGACAACAGCCCGACCTATCCGCCCTACAATATCGAACGCACCGGCGAGAACGCCTATCGCGTGACCATCGCCGTCGCCGGCTTCGGCGACGAGGAGCTGTCGATCGAAGCGCGCGAGAACGTGCTGACGGTGAAGGGCGAAAAGGCGGAGGCCGAGGAAGGGTCCGGAAACGAGACCCTTTATCGCGGCATCGCGGGCCGCGCCTTCGAGCGCCGGTTCCAGCTCGCCGAATATGTCGAGGTGAAGGGCGCGAGCCTAAAGAATGGCCTGCTCCACATCGATCTCGTCCGGGTCATTCCGGAGGCGATGAAGCCGCGCAAGATCGAGATCGCGACGGCCGATAACGGCAACGCCAAGCAGCTCGAGGCGAATGCCGCCTGACCCTGCTTTCCTGGTAAATGAAAACGGCGCTCGAAAGGGCGCCGTTTTCTTGTCGGGAACTCAGGATTCGTGTGGTGCGTCGATCCGGCCGAGATTCACGGCGGTCCGCGCGTCCTTCATCATGCTGGGATGGCCGACCGAACTCTCTGGCGCAGCGTTGCGCGCCTCGGTCCAGCCATTCATCCAGGCTGCCCGCAAGGACGAGCCGACGGGATACTGGCAGGACGACATCGGAAAGTTGTTGCGGAAGGCGAGCCTGCCTTGCTCGGTAGCGTCTGTGGACATGACGATCTCCTTCGTTGCAGGTGACCGAATCTGACCCTCTCGCACCGGTCCGTCAACCCGCCGACGCGAGCGCGCGTTGAGCAAAAATGGAACGGGTTTTCCGCGTCCGGTGATCTAGTGGATTAAATTTGACATTTGATACCCACGTGCGGCGGACTCGAAATCAAATGTCAAATTTGAAAAATCCACGAGAGTCATAAAGTTGCTAGTGGTCCTTTGATTTCGACATTTGCTTGCCAGGGTGCTCCAAGCGGGATGCAAATGTCGAAACCGGACCACTAGGCGATCAGATCGCAGAAGCGGTCGATCTCAGCTTCCGCGGTCGACCAGCTGGTCACCAGGCGAACCAGGGTCTCGTCATCGCCGACGAGGTCGTGCACCCCATGTGGCGGATTCCAGTCGTAGAACACGGCGCCTTTGCCGCGCAAAGTCTCGGCGAGACCCGAATCGAGAATGGCGAAGCTCTCGTTGGTATGGGTCTCCCACGCCTGTCGCGCGTGCGGGCTCGCGTCGATTCCGGCGCGCAGGCGATCGGCCATGCGATTGGCGTGGCCCGCAAGGTCGAGCCACAAATCGTCCTCGAGATAGGCCATGAACTGGGCGGCGACGAAGCGCGTCTTGGAAAATAGCTGGGCGCCGCGCTTGCGGATGTAAGGAAACTGGCGAGCCTTGTCCGGATCGAAGAAGACGACGGCTTCGGCGCACCAGCAGCCGTTCTTGGTGGCGCCGAAGGACAGGATGTCGACGCCGCGCTTCCAGGTCATCTCGGCCGGCGTCAGACCGGTGGCGACGAGGCCGTTGGCAAAGCGCGCGCCGTCCATGTGCAGCGTCAGGCCGCGGGCATGGGCGATGCGGGCGATCGTCTCGATCTCGTCGCCCGAATAGAGTGTGCCTGCTTCGCCCGGCTGGCTGATCGTCACGGCCATCGGCTGACCCGCATGGACGAAATCCGGCTTGAAGCGGGCAATCTCGCGCTGGAGGTTGAGCGGATCGATCTTGCCGTCGGCCCCGTCGATCGGTGCCAGGCGGGCGCCATGGGTGAAGAATTCCGGCGCGCCGCACTCGTCCTCGATGACATGGGCCTCGCGGTGGCAGAGCACGACGCCGCCCGGCCGGTTCACGGCGGCGAATGCCAATGAGTTGGCGGCCGTGCCGGTGCCGACGAAAAACACCGCCACCTCGCGTTCGAAAATCTCGTCGAAGCGGCGCTCGACGGTCTTGTCGAGGTCACTGGCGCCATAGGCGGCGGCCATGCCGTCGCCATGGGTGGAAAGAGCCGCGTTGATCGCCGGATGGGCGCCGGACCAGTTGTCGGAAGCGAAAATCATGGCGGTGCCGTATCGCGCCGCGTCGCCGAGGGCAAGGCAGGGTCATGACGAAGCTGGAGAGGGCGGCGACCGCTTCCCCTGGCTTGCCGGTGGCGATGACATCCGCTCACCTTCGCGTGTCCGATATCCGCGAAGTCGAATTTGTCGTGTCGAAGTTCACATCGGAATGCTAGCAGCACCGAATGGCGATCGCGAAATCCATGACGACCGACAATGGCCCGGGCATATTTTTCCGGTGGGTGCTTCCGGCAATCGGGGCCGCCGTCGCGCTGGCAACCCTGTTCTGGCTTTACCGGGGCCTCGACGTCGGCCGATTTCTGTCGGCGATCGCGACCGCCCACATGGGCTGGCTGGTCATGCTGGTGGCAACGATCCTGCTCGAGCAACTGACCCGCGGCTGGAAATGGCGCCAGATCCTGTTCGATCTGAAGCCGATCTCGAGCGTCAGGCTGTTCGGGGCGATCATGGCGGGCTACGGGGTCGCGATTGTCGTTCCGCTCGGCATCAGCCCGCTTGTGCGCTCATGGCTGATCGCGCGGCTGGAGGGGCTGCGGATGGCCAGCGTGCTCATGACATCGGCGATCGAGCGGTTTCTGGACGGAATCGTCTTCGCGTTGCTCGCCGCTTTCGTGGCGCTGGCCGTCCGAATTCCGGATGTCGACGGCGATGTGAGGACGGGGCTGGCGGTCGCGGGCGGCTTGAACCTCCTGTTGTTTTCCGGGCTGTTGTACCTGCTTTTCATCGGGCGCTCGCCGCTGGGGCGAGAGAACGCCCGGGTCAGCCGCTGCGTCGACTGGCTGGCCGCGAGGGGGCGGGGGCGGCTTGACGGGCTGAGGCAGGCGATTCGCGACGGCATCGTCTGGCCGCGTGATCGCAACCGCCAGATCGGGGCGGTGTTGGCCAGCGTGGTGATGAAGTTCATCGCGGCAACGCATTTCCTCTGGGCCGGTCTGGCGGTCGGTATCGTGCTGGCTCCGCTCGACTATCTTTTCCTGATGATTTTCGCGGGTTTTGCTCTGGTGCTGGCCCGGTTCGTCCGCGTCCCCGGCGGTTTCGTCATCGGCTCCGGCTTCGCGTTGAAGCTGCTCGGGGTACCCGACGAGCAGGCGCTGGCGATGATCCTGTTCAACCACGTTCTCACCATCGCGTTGATGGTCGTGATCGGCCTGTGGTTTCTGTGGCGGAGCGGAATCGATATTCGGCAGGCGCGAGAGGCTGAGTCGAAGGTCGAGGAGATCGTCTCATGCGCTCCCGTTGTCGACAACGATAAGCTTCGGCCGGTTCTATGAATCGGCCAGGATGGACTTTGGCAGGCGCACGGTCACAGTCGTTCCGTTCGAGCCGGAGCCCACAGCCATGGTGCCGCCGATCTGCTTGACGAACGCTTCGACAAAGCGCGAGCCGAGCCCGGAACTTTCACCCGCTGGGGTTATGCCGACACCGTTATCGTGAACGGTCATGACCGCTTCGCCGTCCCGCAGCCGGAACTCCATCGTCAACTCGCCTTTCCCGGCTGGAAAGGCGTGTTTGATCGCATTGGTCGACAGCTCGTTGACGATCAGGCCCAGCGGCACGGCATGATCGGACTGGATGGAGAGCGGCTCGGCATCGATCCGGATTTGAATTTCAGAACCCTCGGCGAGCAGGCTCGTTCGAATACTCGTGGCGATACCGCCCAGGTAGTCCGGCATCGATACCGGGCCGAAGGCGCTCGAATGGGCGATCACGTCATAGAGTTCGGCCACAGCACTGATGCGGGTCTGCATCGCGCGATAGCCTTCCCGGCAGGGCTCGGCTGCTCGCCGTAGCTCGAAGGCCACGAAAGACGGGTAGTGTCCTAATTTGAAGTCGTCGTCTTTCTCCAACCCATGCGGATTAATTCCGAAAGGATGCCCGGATTGGGGCCGCCCTTCCAGGAGGGGACATGGATTGCTGAAGCAGTTTCGTAATCTTGCTTCAACTCGATCAGAAGCTTGCGCAGTTCCGGCTCAAATTCGGACGCCGCCTTGGTCCATTTTTAGTTCATGCCCGGCTCCTATGTTCCGCCACGATAGCCGCCCTTACAGCATCAACTGGCGTCTTGATCGCGCCCATCTGGAGCACGGCAAAGAAGCGCCGCTTGGTGCTTCCTTCAATGGGGGACGACCAGGCGAATGCGCGCGTAGCCTTCGGGTGGCAGGCCAAGTCAAAGACATGAACCACGCCTTGCCAAACCGGCTTACCGTTGTGTCGCTCGTCAATGGGGACAGATTGCATGTGCGTCGCCCTGCCGCCGTGCTGACGTTCAATAGCACCCGCCAGTTGCCTGGTGTCGGTTCGCTCAATCATTGAACGTCACCGGCCATGTGGCGACAGCATGGGATGCAAGGTGTTTCTGCCTATGCAGAATATCTTCTCGCCCCCAGCTGGTGTAATCACAGATCATGTTTGTCGTGGAAAATGCAGATTTGGCAAGAATGGCCTTTTTACGCTCAAACCCGGCGTTTCCTAGATCCTTGTTTTTATCAGCTGGAAGTAGGAACTGGTTGCCGAGCAGATTAATGGAAGCCTCAGCAACGTCTTGATCAACATTCCATTCTGACGAAAGGTTTTTTGGCATAAAGTGCTCTAGGTTCACTTGCGACACTTCATCATTCGCGACGTATTCAGGATAGGGGAGTTCGCTGACGTGCTTCTGGATCGCTCTAATCAGGTACCGCGCCAACCAACCGCGAGAAACCCTAGCAACAGCAAAATTCTGCTCAAACTCTTCGTTCGAGGGAACATATGAGCTCATGTTTTCCCGCAGTTCCCTCGCTTTGGAGACGCTGCCAGTGCCAATTTCCTCCGCGCGGCGCGAGTATTGAACATCCAGCATTCCGCCACGCCCGCCAACAATCAAGAATCGAACCGACCAGCTAACACAAAGCCTCAGAGCTTTGGCTGCTTCCTTCGGCTCGAGGTAGTGGGCGATAGCAAACAGCAGCGGCCGAATTTGGTTTATTCGCAGATGTTCGTTTAGGGTTTCAATATCCTGCTTCGCGGTTGGCGGGTAGCCCTTCCATTTTGGGTCATCACCCCTAAAGCTGGCTACATAACTGCGAGCCGCATCTGCTGCTTCGGCGAGGAACTTCATCACGCGGCTTTCGTTCGTTAGCTCCAGGCGAATTTTTTCAGCGAGATTCTTGGACTTCGTCGCACCGTGCAGCGTCACCCATAAATGACGGAAGAAATGGATGAGGGGATCGCCTGATTTGGATTCGTCCTGGTCATCATCCTCATCCGGCTCTCTCCGTCCGCCCAAAGGTTCAATGATCGTATCGATTTGCCGCCAAAACGCCTTCGCCTCGTCCAGTCGAGTGTCGCAGCGGCTGAAAAGGTAGTTCTTCAATATATCTACCTGTGAGGCCCGCAAGCCTCTGTCGTTCAGCGTTTCAAACATCCTGTAGGCACTGAATTCGTCAGAAACAAAGACGGCTAGAATTCGTGCCTTTGTGTCTATGAACTTCTGCCAACGTATAAGGGTTTCGACCTGTCGCTCCGGTGCGTTCTGGGCTAGCCCACTACGCAGGTACGTATCTATTTGCTTAAAAGCCCCTATCAAACGCCTGTTGGTAGGGCGCAATCCGTCATTTTTCATATTGGCAGAGTAATCTAAAAATCCTCGCGGAAGAATATATTGGTTATATACAGAATTATTCTCCTCGTTCATCTGAATTCTGGACGAAGATTNTACCGGAATCTCTTCCGAGTTTCCAACGGCTCTTTCCTGACGATGCAGCCTGCGCGGCCTACCTGGAAAAATCTCGATGGCCTGACGGTTTCGCTTGTCCGCACTGCGGCGTTGTCGGCGACCCTTTCCGCTTCAATCGCCGTTTCTATCCGTTCAATGCCTTCCGCTCGCTCCTCGGAATGGCCGGAAGCACGACTGCGCCGACCGCAGCGGGGTTATATTCGGGAGAGTGGCAGCACCCTACATGTTGTGGGTATGGGCGTTAAGCGGATAGGCACGGAAGATTCCTCTGAACTAATGTCTATTGTTTCAAGATAATCTCGCTCGATGGATAAAGCGCTTTTGTCTCGACCGAGTTCTACCAAAATATCACGGATTCGCGCCAGAAGGACTGAAGTTGTTGCGAGGCGCTGCTGCCCGTCAACGATTGATGGCAATCCAGCACCCTCCACAATGACAATGGTTCCAAGGAAATAGTCATCGCCATCTTCGTCGAAGATTGCGTCATGTAGGTCGGTTAGCAAATACCGGACCTGCTTCTCTCGCCATGCATAGGATCGTTGATTTGCAGGAACTCGCAATCGACCACGTTTGAGCAACTGGCCTATCGTGATCGGCTGAAATGTGAAGTTGCTACCCGACATGCTCTCTCCGCATTGATAAGAAGGGAACCTTGCGGTCCGCAGCTTCGAGTTCCCTGGTAGCAGCCCACCTCAGGCGTTCTCTTACCCATGCTGACAAGGGCAGCCCGGCCATGGTGGCGGCCTCTTGAAAAGCATCCTTTTCCTCCGGCAGAAGTCGCAATTGCATTAGGTCCGTTTTCATCGCTCAGCCTCCAATGACTACTATGTAATCACATTGTGTTGACAAAGCAAGCCGGAACCGTTAAATGTAGTGACAACGTAATCACATTGGGGGCTTTGCCCGTGAACCGCCTGTCACTCGCCCGCCAAACTCAGATTATCGGCGCTCTTGTTGAGGGAAACTCGATCCGTTCTGTCGAGCGCATGACTGATACGCACCGCGACACCGTCATGCGCCTCATGGTTCAGGTTGGAAACGGGTGCGCTAACCTGCTTGACGAAAAGATGCGAGAGCTACCTTGCAAGCGTATTCAGGTTGACGAAATTTGGGCGTATGTCGGCAAGAAGCAACGTGAAGTCACGAAGACGGATGACCGATTGCGCGTTGGCGACCAATGGACCTTTGTGGCAATCGATCCTGACACAAAGTTGGTTCCGGCATTCCGTGTCGGGAAGCGCACCAAGCCGAACGCTGTCGCCTTCATGACCGACCTTTCGGAGCGGCTGGCCAATCGCGTCCAGTTGTCTTCCGATGCTCTAAGTTCATATGTGGACGCTGTCGAACAGGCATTCGGTGCCGATGTGGATTACGGGCAGGCGGTTAAATTTTACGAAGCTGAGCCTATCGGCCCCGGTCGTTACAGCCCTCCCAAGGTTGTGCGCGCCGAACGTACTGCGATTGCAGGTTCACCGGACCCGCGTCACATTTCGACCAGCCTCATCGAGCGCCAGAACCTGACCATGCGTATGTCCATGCGTCGGTTCACAAGGCTCACAAACGGCTTCTCAAAGAAGGTCGAAAACCATCGAGCAGCGGTCGCGCTGCACTTCGCGCATTATAACCTTGTGCGCCTTCATCGGACTTTGCGCACCACGCCAGCAATGGCGGCGGGCGTCAGCGCTCGCCTTTGGAGCTTGCAAGAACTGGTCGAGACGACGACTTCAAATTAGGACACTACCGAAAGACGAGATGACTTGAAGGTTGTTCTTGATGCGATAGGCTAGCTCGCCGGCGAGCATGTCGCGGTGGCGGTCGAGAAGTGTCGCGTCGGTCGCATCCTCGAAGATCACCAGCAGTCGCGTGACATGGTTGCCGGGGCGAAAGATCTTCCGTGCGTCGATCTTGAAAATTCGTCGGCCAAGGCCGGGAAATTCGTCCTCAAGCAGGAAGCCGTCGACGGGTTTGTCGTCCGGCACCACGCGATCAAGCAACCGCGTCAAAGCGGTCACATCCCATTGCCCTTGCCCCAGACTTCGTAGCGAACGCCCGACGACCCGATCCGCCGAGGCATCGAACAGTCGCAGGAACGCGCGACTTGCCGTCACGACCGTCATGTCGGACTCCAAGATCACCAGAGGGTCGCGGATCGTGTCGACGATGTTCTGGGCCAGTCGGAAATTCCGCTCCGCCTCCCGTTGCTGCGCGCGCAGCTCGGTGACATCCTCGATGACCAGCAGAAAGAACTCGACATCGTTACCGGGTCGATAGACCTTGCGGGCGTTCAGCCGCATGCTCTTCAGGCCAATATCGGGAAATTCATGCGCGATCTCGTAGCCTTCGACGACTTGGTTCTCGGGGATCAGCCGCTCCAGAAGATGCCGTAGTTCAGGAATGTCCCACTGCCCGTTTCCCAGATCGAAAAGCCGCTGTCCGATTGTCCGCTCGGGCGTCGTATGGAATGTCGAATAGAAGTTTCGATTGGCGGAGGCGATTGTCAGGGAGGTGTCCAGGACCAGCAGGCCGTTGGTGATCGTATCGACGATGTCGGTGGCGGAAATGGCTTCCATATTGAGATCCTGCAAATCCTGCTTTCCCATTTGCCGCGTCTGCGCTTGTCCAGGCTTGGCCGCGCCAGCTCCATTCACCGTTAGCAGGCTGAACGTCGAATGTCCCTCGGTTTGCCGGGCCCGTTGACCCGGAACCTGGACAGGCTCTTGCCGATCCGCGATCGTTCTGCCATATTGCCGCCGATAGGACAGCACTGCTGTCATAATATGATGCAAATGGGCCGTGCGGGCGCGCGCTTCGCGCCTAAAAGACGCGGCCGGGTTCTATCCTGACGCCAGAGGTCGTGCGACAAGCCGGCTGAAATTGAATGCTCGGGCGGCGGCCGGACGCGGGGACATACCCCGAGGGCCACGTCGAACCGGGCCCAAAAGTGCGGCCGCAAATGGCCGGACGAAGACACGGGCGCGGCTGAACGCCGGCGCCGCGACGACGGGAGACGACGCGATGACGAATCTGTCCAACGCCGAAACCTTCGAGACAGCGGTCTCGACCACCGACGTCGCCGCCGCGATCAAACCGCGCACGGCGCCCGGACGGACGGGGCTCTACGACCCGCGCAACGAACACGATGCCTGCGGCGTCGGATTCATCGCCCATATGAAGAACGAAAAGTCCCACTCGATCATCGAGAAGGGCTTGCAGATCCTCCAGAACCTGACCCACCGCGGCGCGGTCGGGGCAGACCCGCTGATGGGCGACGGGGCGGGAATGCTCGTCCAGATTCCGCATGATTTCTTCAAGGAGGAGATGGCGGCTCAGAGCGTCGATCTGCCGGAGCCCGGTGAATACGGCGTTGGTCATGTCTTCATGCCGAGGGACGCCGAACAGCGGCGGCACATCGAGACGGTGTTCGAGGACGTGGCGCGCGAGGAAGGCCAGACGGTGCTCGGCTGGCGCGACGTGCCGGTGTCGAACGATCAGCTTTCCCAGGCGCCCGAGATCGTCGCGACGGAGCCCGTGCATCGGCAAATCTTTATCGCGCGGAGCCCATCGGTGACTGCCGACGATTTCGAGCGTCGGCTCTTCATCCTGCGCAAGGTCGTCTCGAACCGCGTCTATTCGGAGGCCAAGGGCGAGGACATCGGCTTTTACGTCGTGTCGCTCTCCTCGCGGACGATCGTCTACAAGGGAATGTTCCTGGCCTATCAGCTCGGCCCGTATTACGCCGACCTGACGGACCCGCGCTTCACCAGCGCGCTCGCCCTCGTCCACCAGCGGTTCTCAACCAACACGTTCCCGTCCTGGAAGCTCGCGCATCCCTATCGGATGGTCGCCCATAATGGCGAGATCAACACTCTGCGTGGCAACGTCAACTGGATGGCGGCGCGTCAGGCTTCCGTCGATTCGGAGTTGTTCGGCAACGATATCTCCAAGCTCTGGCCGATCTCCTACGAGGGTCAGTCGGATACAGCCTGCTTCGACAACGCGCTGGAGTTCCTGACCGAGGGCGGCTATCCGCTCGCCCACGCCATGATGATGCTGATCCCGGAAGCCTGGGCCGGCAACAAGCAGATGGCGAAGGATACGCAGGCCTTCTACGAATATCACGCGGCGCTGATGGAGCCTTGGGACGGTCCGGCGGCCGTGGCCTTCACCGACGGAAGGCAGATCGGCGCGACGCTCGACCGCAACGGCTTGCGCCCGGCGCGTTACGTCGTCACCGACGACGATCTCGTCATCATGGCCTCGGAAGCCGGAACGCTGGAAATCCCTGAAGAGCGGATCATTACCAAGTGGCGGCTGCAGCCGGGCCGGATGCTGTTGATCGACCTCGAAAAGGGCAGGATCGTCTCCGACGACGAGATCAAGCGCGAGATGGCTGGCGCGCACCCCTATCGTGACTGGCTGAAGAACACCCAGATCATCCTGGAAGATTTGAAGCCGGTGGCGCCGCGGGCGTCGCGCTCCGACGTCTCGCTGCTCGATCGCGAGCAGGCCTTCGGCTACACGATCGAGGAGACCCGAACGCTGATGGCGCCGATGGCCACCACCGGCCAGGAAGCGATCGGCTCGATGGGCACCGACACACCGATCTCGGCGATGTCGTCCAGCTCGAAGCTGCTCTACACCTATTTCAAGCAGAACTTCGCCCAGGTCACCAATCCGCCGATCGACCCGATCCGCGAGGAATTGGTGATGAGCCTGGTCTCGTTCATCGGGCCGCGGCCGAACATCTTCGATCTGGAAGGCTCCTCGCGCCGCAAGCGGCTGGAGGTTCGCCAGCCGATCCTGACAAATGGCGACCTCGAGAAAATCCGCAATATTGGCCACACCGAGGATCGCTTCGACACCAAGACGCTCGACATGACCTATGCGGCAGAAAGCGGCGCGGCGGGCATGGCGGGGGCGCTTGATCGGCTGTGCGAACGTGCCGAGGCGGCGGTCGTCGGCGGTTACAACATCATCATCCTGTCGGACCGCCAGGTCGGCCCGGACCGGATTCCGATCCCGGCGCTGCTCGCCTGCGCGGCGGTCCATCACCACCTGATCCGCAAGGGCTTGCGTACGGCGGCCGGGCTCGTGATCGAATCCGGTGAGCCGCGCGAGGTCCATCATTTCGCGTGCCTGGCCGGCTACGGGGCCGAGGCGATCAACCCCTATCTCGCCTTCGACACGCTGCTCGAAATGCACCGGCGGCAGGAATTCCCGCCGGAGGTCGATCCGAACGAGGTCGTCACTCGTTACATCAAGTCGGTGGGCAAGGGGCTTTTGAAGGTGATGTCCAAGATGGGCATCTCGACCTACCAGTCCTATTGCGGCGCCCAGATCTTCGATGCGGTCGGCCTGCAGACGGACTTCGTCGAGCGGTATTTCACCGGTACGGCGACGACCATCGAAGGCGTCGGCCTCGACGAGGTGGCGCGCGAGACCGCCGAGCGTCACGCCCGGGCCTTCTCCGACGATCCGGTGCTGGCCCGCTCGCTCGAGATCGGCGGTGAGTATGTCTACCGGATGCGCGGCGAGAGCCACATCTGGTCGCCGGACGCGGTGGCGACGCTGCAGCACGCGGTGCGGACCGATTCCTGGGAGAAGTACCAGGACTACGCCAAGATGGTGAACGAGTCCGCTGTCCAGAACTCCACCATCCGGGGCCTCTTCCGCATCAAGGCCGCCGAGGAGGCGGGGCGTGCGCCGGTGCCGCTGGACGAGGTGGAACCGGCCAAGGACATCGTCAAGCGCTTCTGCACCGGGGCGATGAGCTTCGGCTCGATCTCGCGCGAGGCACACACCACGCTGGCCCGGGCGATGAACCGCATCGGCGGCAAGTCGAACACCGGCGAGGGCGGCGAGGAATCCGACCGGTTCACGCCGCTGCGCGATGGCTCGGCGAATCCGGAGCGCTCGGCGATCAAGCAGATCGCATCGGGCCGGTTCGGCGTGACGACGGAATATCTGGTCAACGCCGACATGCTGCAGATCAAGGTCGCGCAAGGGGCCAAGCCCGGCGAGGGCGGGCAGCTGCCCGGCCACAAGGTCGACGCGACCATCGCCAAGACCCGGCACTCGACGCCCGGCGTCGGCCTGATCTCGCCGCCCCCGCACCACGACATCTATTCGATCGAGGATCTGGCGCAGCTGATCTACGATCTGAAGAACGTCAATTCGGCGGCCGATATTTCGGTGAAGCTGGTTTCCGAGGTCGGCGTCGGCACGGTCGCGGCGGGCGTCGCCAAGGCGCGCGCCGACCATATCATCGTCGCCGGCTACGACGGCGGTACTGGCGCCTCACCGCTGACCTCGATCAAGCACGCCGGCAGCCCCTGGGAAATGGGCCTTGCCGAGACCCAGCAGACGCTGGTGTTGAACGGCCTGCGCTCGCGCATCTGCCTGCAGGTCGACGGGGGTCTCAGGACCGGTCGCGACGTCATCGTCGGGGCGCTGCTCGGCGCCGACGAGTTCGGCTTCTCGACGGCGCCGCTGATCGCTGCCGGCTGCATCATGATGCGCAAGTGCCACCTCAACACCTGCCCGGTCGGCGTCGCGACGCAGGATCCGGTCCTGCGCAAGCGCTTCAAGGGCACGCCCGAGCATGTGATCAACTTCTTCTTCTACGTGGCGGAAGAGGTTCGCATGATCATGGCGGAGATGGGCGTGCGCCATCTGTCCGAACTGATCGGTGAGTCGCAATTGCTCGACCGCAAGGAGATGATCGACCACTGGAAGGCCAAGGGGCTCGACTTCTCCAAGGTGTTCTTCAAGCCGGACGCGCCGGCCGAGGAACTGCGCTGGACCAAGCGTCAGGAGCACCCGATCATCGATATTCTCGACCGTAAACTGATCGCCGAGGCCGAACCGGCCCTGACGGCGCGGCAGATTGTGGTGATCGAAACGCCGATCACCAATGTCGATCGCTCGACCGGGGCGATGCTGTCGGGCGAAGTCGCCAGGCGCTACGGCCTGAAGGGGCTGCGCGACGATACGATCACGGTGAAGCTCAGCGGCACCGCCGGACAGAGCTTCGGCGCGTTTCTCGCGCGCGGTATAACCTTCGAGTTGACCGGCGACGGCAACGACTATGTCGGCAAGGGGCTCTCGGGCGGCCGCATCGTCGTCAAGCCGCGCGCCAACTCCCGCGTCGTGCCGGAGGAGTCGATCATCGTTGGCAATACCGTGCTCTATGGCGCGATCTCGGGCGAATGCTATTTCAGGGGCGTCGCCGGCGAGCGCTTCGCGGTTCGCAATTCCGGCGCGATCGCGGTTGTCGAGGGTGTCGGCGATCATGGCTGCGAATACATGACCGGTGGCCTCGTGGTGATCCTGGGCGAGACAGGCCGCAACTTCGCGGCCGGCATGTCGGGCGGCGTTGCCTATGTCTACGACGCGGTCGGTGACTTCGCCGAGCGCTGCAACATGGCGATGGTCGATCTGGAGCCGGTGCCCGAGGAGGACGATCTCCTGGAGAAGCTGCACCACCATGGCGGCGATCTCGCCTATAAGGGCCGTGTCGACGTTTCCTCGGACATGACCGGCCATGACGACGAGCGGCTGTTCCAGCTGATCTCCAATCATCTCCATTACACCGGCTCGGGCCGGGCGGCGGAAATGCTGGAGAACTGGGAGGTTCACCGGCCGAAATTCGTCAAGGTGATGCCGGTCGAGTACCGCCGGGCGCTGCAGGAGATGGAGCGCATGCGCATGGGCGTGGCGGCGGAGTAGCGACTTTCTCAGCGTCTTTCCATCCAGCCGACGAACCGGTGTTGTCGCGTGTGCCAGAGCCGCACGGCACCGTCGGCAGCCCCCCGGATGGTCGACTTTCCACGGGAAATGCGGCATCAGCGCAGGCAAAGTGGCTCCGGCTCGGCGGCGCCTGTATTCAGATTGAACCGGGTCCGGAGTGGGGCGACAGCGCGCTCCTCGGGCTTCGTTCCAGGAAGTGCTCCCGGCTTGAGATGAGCTGGAAGAATGGAGTGACGGCATGGGCAAGGTAACCGGATTTCTCGAGATCGATCGGCAGACGCACAAGTATCAGCCGGCATCCGATCGCATTCGCCATTTCCGCGAGTTCACACTGCCGATGTCGGACGAGGAAGTCGGCAAGCAGGCGGCGCGCTGCATGGACTGCGGCATTCCCTATTGCCACGGGCCGACGGGCTGTCCGATCCACAACCAGATCCCGGACTGGAACGATCTCGTCTACCAGGGCGACTGGGAGACGGCGATCCGCAACCTGCATTCGACCAACAATTTTCCCGAGTTCACCGGCCGTATCTGCCCGGCGCCTTGCGAGGAAGCCTGTACGCTGAACCTCGAAGACGTGCCGGTGGCGATTAAGACGGTCGAACAGGCACTGGCCGACAAGGCGCACAAGCTTGGGCTGATCAAGCCGCAACCGGCCAAGACCAAGACAGGCAAGCGAGTCGCGATCATCGGCTCCGGGCCGGCGGGTCTTGCCGCTGCGCAGCAGCTTGGCCGCGCTGGCCATGACGTGCATGTATTCGAGCGGGAATCGCGTCCCGGCGGCCTGATGCGCTACGGCATTCCGGACTTCAAGATGGAGAAGCACTGGATCGACCGGCGCGTCGCGCAGATGGAAGGCGAGGGGGTCACCTTCTTCTGCGGCGTCAATGTCGGCAAGGACAAGCGGGTCGAGGAACTGACCGCCGAATACGACGCGGTGTTGTTCTGCGGCGGCGCCGAGCGCCCGCGCGACGCCGGGATTCCCGACGAGGGGCTGACCGGTATCTACGATGCGATGCCCTATCTCGTGCAGCAGAATCGCCGGGTCGCCAATGAGAATATCGCCAGCGTCGGCTGGCCCAGCGAGGAGATCTGGGCCGGTGGCAAGCATGTCGTCGTGGTCGGCGGCGGCGACACGGCATCGGATTGCGTCGGCACGGCCTTCCGCCAGGGCGCGGTCAAGGTGACGCAGCTCGACATTCGCCCGCAGCCGCCGAAGACCGAGAATAAGCTCGAAGTCTGGCCCTATTGGGCAACCAAGATGCGGACTTCGTCGAGCCAGGCGGAAGGCGCGATCCGAGAATTCCAGATCGCGACGCTCGCATTTGTCGGCGAGGACGGCATTCTGACCGGAGTCGAGTGCGCGGAAGTCGACGAGCAACGCAAGCCGCTGCCCGGAACCGAGTTCGTCATCAAGGCGGATCTCGCCTTCATCGCCATCGGCTTCGCCGGTCCGTTCATGGACAGCTTCATGCGCGACGCGGGCGATGCCCTGGCGACCCGCACCGACCGGCGCGGCAACGTCTCGATCGCGGCCGACGACGACCGCTATCTGACGTCGGTGGACAAGCTCTACGCTGCTGGCGATACGCGGCGGGGCCAGTCCCTGGTCGTCTGGGCGATCCGGGAGGGCCGGCAGGCGGCGCGGGCGATCGATCTCGACCTGATGGGCGAGACAACCCTGCCGCGGTGACGGCGAAAAATGGCCTCGATACCCTGTGATCTATCGCGCGCGTCACTCGCCGCGCCGCGCTTCGTTGATCGCAGTCAGTTGGCCGGGGCGTCGCCCTTGGCGGCCTGGTTATCGTCGGCCCAATCCTGGATGATCGCATCGACGATCGACGGCATTTCTTCCGGCGGCTTGATGCCTTCGGAGGCGCGAACGGCGTTCAGGTCCAGCGAGCCGCGATAGGCAATCGGCGGCCCCTCCGGCACCACGGCGCGGGTCTTTTCGTTCCAGGCGAAATTGTCGGCGCGGCCTTGCACGTCTCCGGTTCCGTTGCCGGCGATGAGGCGGTCGCGCGGCGATGGCTCCAGCGTGAAGCCGCTGGTCGCTCCGCCGCCCAGAAGCGTTTCGGCCCCAGCGAGCGCCGGGTCATCGATGGACATGGGCGCCGCGCTCACCGCGTTGGCGGCATTGCCGAGCGGCGGCAATTGCATGTTCGGCAACTGTTCGTCCGACAGGCTGATCAAGGGAGAGGCCGAGTTCTTCAAGACGCGGGCGATGGCGCGCTCCACGAAAAAGGCCATCTTGTCGTCGCCGGCGTCGGTCATAGTGATGCCGTCGGAATTGCGAAGCTGCACCTGTTGGCCGCTGACCCCTGGACCCGAATAGACGAAGCTGCCATTCGCGTCGACGAAGCCTTCCCAGATATCGACGAATTGGCCGGAAACCTTCGTCGCGCCCTTGCGGTAGAGATCGTTGAGAAAGACCATGTCCTCGCTCATCCGCTCAAATTTGAACGACGGCATTCCGGCCCAGATCAGAGGCACGTTGCGGTTCTTCACGATCTCGGCGATTTCACCGATGCGCTTTTCGTACTCCGTCGTCCAAGTCTCGGATCGTGGCGACAGCGTTCCCGATCCCATTTCGATCGGCTGCCGGTCGTTGGACCCGATCATCATGACGAGCACCGCCGGCTTTTCTTCGTCGATGATCGGACCCAGATTGTTCGGCCAGTCATAGAAGTCGTCACGCACCAGCCCGGACGAGCCGTTGATCCGGGATTCGACCGTGACCATTTCGTTGTCATCATAGATCGCGTTGAGGCCATCAGCGAGGGAATCGGCAAGGAAATCGCCGACTACCAGCACCTTCTGGGCATTGGCGTCCTTGGGTGTCTGCTCGCTCTCAGCGACCTGCGAGATGCTGGCAGGCGTCGTCGCCTTCTGGCTCGCACGTTGCGGCTTTTTGGGTGAACTCGGTTGCGCCTTCCGCTGAACCTTGGCCTTTCTGCTGGCCGTGGCCGGTTTGCGCGCCGAGGGTTTCTTCTTACGGATCACCTTCTTGCGAATGACACGGCGTTCCGGCACGGCGCGCGTACCACCGCCGAACAGCATCTCCAGGACGGTCCGTGGGCGCTCTTGGGCCGAGGCGGTGCTTGCGGGTGCCAACCCGGTGATCAGGACCGCGAGACCGGCCAAGCTTGCGACGAAGGCCAAGCGCGCCCGCCGCCATCCTGCCATCGTCGCCTGCCGTGCCATCATGGGGCCTCTACTTCCCGCTCTGGGGTCAGTTGCGTCGGAGGAACTCCAACAGTGCCTTGGACGCATTGCCATCCTGCGCCATGCCGGCCCTACCTTGTAACGACATGATCGCCGATTTCGATCCGGAACCGATCTTACCATCGATCTTGCCGTCATAAAGGCCTCTGGAGGCAAGATGCTTTTGGAGTTCGTAGCGCTCCTGGCTGGAAAGCGGCGTGTAACCACGCGGCCAGTCGCGATAGAGCCCACCATATCCGCCGATCCGGTCGCCGAGCATGCCCACGGCGAGCGCATATTTGTCGGCGTTGTTGTAGCTTTTCAGGACGAAGAAGTTCTTCGTCATCAAAAACGCCGGTCCGTTGTCGCCGGCCAGACGAACCAGATTGGCATTGTCCGAGGGATTGGGGAAACCCTTCCCGTTCGGCCGCAGAAATCCAAGGCTTTGCCATTCACCCAGGCTGCGGTTGTCGCGCTCGAGCTTGCCCTGATAGCGGTCCGGAACGACCACTTCGTAACCCCAGGTCTTGCCAGGCTGCCAGCCATTCTTGCGCAAGAGATTGGCAGCCGTGGCGAGCGCGTCGGGGACCGATTCCCAGATGTTCGCGCGACCGTCGCCGTCGATGTCAGCGGCGTAGGCGAGGTAACTGGTTGGGATGAACTGGGTGTGGCCCATGGCACCAGCCCATGAGCTGATCAGCTTGTCCGGAGCGACTTGGCCGGCCTGGGCGATCTTCAACGCCGCGATGAGCTGCTGACGCGCGAATTTGCCGCGCCGCTTGTCGAGATAGGCAAGCGTGGCAAGCGAGCGCGGCAAGCTCTTCATTACGTCGTCGCGGGTGAGAATCTGACCGTAATTTGTCTCCATCGACCAGATCGCCAAAAGGATGTCGCGATCGACGCCGAAACGCTTTTCGATGCGATCGAGCCAGCTGTCATATTTGGCGCGCATCGCATGGCCCTTGGCAACCTGCTCGTCGTTGACGCGGTTGTCGACGTAGTCCCACACCGTGTCCTTGAACTCAGGCTGGTAGCGCGCTTTCTCAAGAACATCCGGATCGGGCGACGTGACGCCCGCGAACGCGGCGCGATAGACGTTGCGGCTGACGCCATTCTTCGCGGCAACGCTCTCGAAATTCTGGATCCACCGCTGGAAACCGGCATCGGCGAAGGCCGGGGCCGCGAGAAAAATCGAGACGACCACCGCGACGAGGGCCGATCCGAGCCATCTCAAGCGGGGTCCGGTCATTCGTTGCATGTGTCTTCTCCTTGGTCATTTCATTCGGCTGAGCGAGGTTGGAAGACTACGGCGAGGTCGTTAAGAGTTCGTTCACCACTCCGCAGGGTCGCGAACCCGCGGTCGACTGGTTTTGCCGAGTTGTTTCGCTATTTCACGGCGAAAAGGCGGCGGGATGCTCAAATAACGGCGTCCACCCAGCGGCCTATTCGCGACATGTCGCCACGAATCCGAGGACCAAGCCATCATGAAAAAAGTCAGAAAAGCCGTCTTTCCTGTCGCTGGTCTTGGCACGCGCTTCCTGCCGGCGACGAAATCCATTCCGAAGGAAATGCTGACGGTCGTCGATCGGCCGGTCATCCAGTACGTCGTCGATGAGGCGTGGGAGGCCGGGATCGAGCACCTGATCTTCGTCACCGGCCGCAACAAGGGGGTCATCGAGGACTATTTCGACATCCAGGTCGAGCTTTCCAACACCCTGGCCGAACGCGGCAAGTCGGTGGAGCTGGCGCTGCTTGACGATTTGCAGCCGAAGCCAGGCACGGCGAGTTTCACCCGCCAGCAGGCCCCGCTCGGCCTCGGGCACGCAGTCTGGTGCGCCCGCGAGCTCGTCGGCAACGAGCCGTTCGCACTGCTTTTGCCGGACATGATCATGCAGGCGGAAAAGGGCTGTCTGGCCGCGATGGTCGAGCTTTACGAAACCGCTGGCGGCAATGTGATCTCGGTCGAACAATGCGATCCGAACGAGACGCAGAAATACGGCATCGTCGGCGAGGGCGAGGCGGTCGGGGCCGGTTTCCGTGTCGACGGCATGGTGGAAAAACCCCAGCCCGCCGACGCGCCGTCGAATTACTACATTTCGGGCCGCTACATTCTGCAGCCGGAAATCTTCGACATCCTGAAGACCCAGGAAAAAGGCGCCGGCAACGAAATCCAGCTCACCGACGCAATGCTGAAACTGGCGGGCCGCCAGGAATTCTCGGCGTATCCGTTTGCCGGCCGGACCTTCGACTGCGGGTCGAAGGAAGGTTTTGTCGAGGCCAACGTCGCCTTCGCCCTGTGGCGCCCGGATATCCGGGAAAAGGTGATCGATAATATCGAACGGCTGATTCATACGGTGGAGCCGAACGGCGAGGCCGTCGCGGCAAAATAGTGGATGTCGCTCGTCTGGCCTCTTAGCGCTGCAGCTTCACACCGAGACGAATCGTATCGGCGCTGTAGTCGCCGCCAGGCGATTGCGCATAGACTTCCTGATGGTTGTAGAGGCCGGTGAAGGCGAGGGTTCGGTTGAGCCAGTAGGTGATGCCGGTCTCGCCGGTCAGGGTGGTCTCGTCGGCCTGGGGAAGCGTCGAATCGCTGTATTCGGCGCTCAGGGCCGCAGTGAGGTCGGCCCGCGCCGTCAGCACGCGCCGCAGGCCGATGGACCCTTCGTAGGATGTCGTGGTGGACTGGCCTGTGGTGTCAGGATCGAAAGCGGTGCGGGCGGCGATCGTAATGTCCGTCCCGCGTCGCGGCGACCAGACGAGATTGGCGTCGAGGGTTGGCGTGCCGGTCGCCTCGACGGCCGGATCGTCCGGCAGGTTCCAGGCGTAACCTGCGGCGATCTCACCAGTCAGCTTCTCGGTGAGGTTCAGCGCCAGACCCGCGCGCAGCGAGGGAAGCAGCGAATCCCGCTCGACATCGTTCGGCCCCCCGTTGTTCGAATCGTCGAACAAACGCCAACCGACGCTGCCCTCGATGAAGGGCGTGAGCGCCGGCGACAGTTCGTAGCCTGTTCTCAACCCCGCCGTGAGCGTCGTGTAGCTCTGGTCGGGGGAACCCGAGGGCAGGCCAAAATAGGCCTCGCGGGCGGCGGTTCCGGTGCCGGTGACGCGCAGCCGGCCGAAATCGCGCTGAAGTTGCGCCGAGGCCGAGGCGTTGAGGACCTCGGGGCGGTCGGAATTGCGCAGGGTGGTGTCGATTTCGCTAACATCCTCGCGGCGATACGCCACCGCGCCCCTCAGCGTTGCGGTCGTGACGCGGTCGAGGTCGAACCGCAATCGACCATCGACCGCCGCCTCCGGGTCGTCGCGGGTCTCGCCGGAGAAATTTCGGCGGAAGGTGAGACGCGAGTTCAGCTCCGCCTCGTCATGCGACCAGTCGGACAGGAGCCGCGCCGAGATGGTCGTCTCGCTGAAAACGCCGCCTTCTCCGCCTGCGATCTTGTCGAGATTGGTCGAGGCGCCAAGGGTCTGGATCAGCTCGGGATAGAGTATCAGGCTGCCGGCGCGGATGCCGACGGGCGCAAAGGGATCGGCCTCGTGGCGGCGGATAATGCGGCCGATGGCCTCGGCCGGCCGGTTGGTCCGCAGGCTGGAATCAGCGGCCAGAGCTTCGCCGGCGACGCCCGCGGCGAGCGGCGGGTTGCTTGGTTGAAGGCGGGTCGACGGACGGCGGTTCTGCCGGCGCAGTTCGTCTTGCGCGGCTTGATCTTTCGCAGCGTCGTCAACGCGGACGGATCGCGAATCCACGGGCTTGACCGGTTCGGCCGGGCGCGCGCGAAGGATCGTAGTGTCGAGTGCGTCCGCCTTGGTCGCAGGTCCGTCGAACAGGTTGAACTCCCGGATCGACCTCGGGGGCTCGCTGGCCGGAGGCTCCAAGGCCTCGTCGAGCAACGGACGGTCTCGCGGACGCAATGTTGGAGCCGGGGCATTCAATTCTTGGGACGCGCTGCCGAGGGTGCGGGTATTGGTTCGCAAGCCATCGAGACCCCGCGATCCGAGCAGTTCCCCATCGGTCCGAAGTTCCGGCATGGAAAGCGTCTGCCCGAAAGCCGCCACCGGGCCTAGCCCGGATGGGAAAGACGAGGCAAGGCCAAGAGCGGCGGTGGCCAGCGTCAATCGGAATCGGTGGAATGTCCAAACCATCGCGGCGTCGTCTGCACCTTCTGCGAGCACGCGCGGCAAAACCCGAGCTTGCCGATTGGTAAATTTTCATGGTTAAGAAGTCGTTACCGGGGGGGGGGCGCATCCCGTCGTGGACTTGGAATGCCCGCACATGTCATCATCTGGCCCCAACGGTCTGCGATCGACGGTGATGGAGCCGTTATGGCGGAGCCCGACAGGAGCATGCGACGAACGTGATTCCCAAACCCGAGCCTGACAACGTCGGCGCGCGCCTCGGCGCGCAGTCCGCCGTGCGCACGATCGAGACCGAAGCCGAGGGGCTGATGACGCTGGCGGGTCTGTTGAAGACCGGCATGGCGGCGCCGTTCGAGCGCGTTCTCGATATCATTCAAGGCATCAAGGGCCGGCTGATCGTCACCGGCGTTGGTAAGAGCGGGCATATCGGCGCCAAGATCGCGGCAACCTTCGCCTCGACCGGTACCCCGGCGTTCTTCGTCCATCCGGCCGAGGCCAATCACGGCGATCTCGGCATGATCGGTCGGGACGATGCCATCCTCGCCATGTCGTGGTCCGGGGAGACCACCGAGCTGAAGGGGATCGTTGCCTATTCACGGCGCTTCCGTATTCCGCTCGTCGCGGTCACGTCCCGCTCCGATTCGACGCTCGGACGCGAGGCCGACGAGGCGCTGACATTGCCGCGGGTCGCCGAAGCCTGTCCGCACGGCCTGGCTCCGACTACCTCGACGACGCTGCAAGTGGCGCTCGGCGACGCCCTTGCCGTCGCGCTGCTTGAGCGTCGCGGCTTCACGCCGGGCGACTTCCGGGTCTTCCATCCCGGTGGTCAGCTGGGTGCGAGCCTGATGCATGTCGGCGACATCATGCATGTCGGCGAGGCGATGCCGCTGGTTCCGTCCGGCACGCCGATGTCGGAAGCGATCATCGTGATGTCGCGCATGGGTTTCGGTTGCGTGGCCGTGGTCGATCCAGATGGGTGCCTCACCGGCATCGTCACCGACGGAGATCTGCGCCGGCATCTGGGCGACGACCTTCTCAGGCAGACGGTCGACGCGGTGATGACCCGCGACCCCAAGACGATCGAGCCGGAAACCCTGACCGTCAAGGCGCTGGACATCGTCAACAGCCTCAACATCACGGCTTTGATGGTGGTGCGCCAAAAGCGACCGGTCGGGATCGTGCATCTGCACGATTTGTTGCGGATCGGCGTCGCCTGACTGCGGGGCACGGCAAACGGCCCGTCAGAGTGGCTGGACAGGCTCCACCGTCAGAACCGATCCCGTCGCGCCGATAATGCGCACGCGGCTGGCCTCGGGCAGATCCGGGCCCTCGACGCTCCACCAGCTATCCTCGATGGCGACGCGGCCGCGACCGTTGACGATCGCCTGGGTCAATACCGCCTCGCGGCCGATCAGACGGCGGGTTCGGCGGTTGAGCAAACCGGATCCGCCGGCCTCGCTTTTCGAGCCGTACCAGCGCCGCCCGAGATAGACGCTGATGGCCGACAGCACGACGAAGGCGAGAACCTGCTGTTCCCAGCCGAACCAGCCGCCGGTGCCGAGAAACAGGGTGTTCATGCCGACGATCAGCGCCGCGATGCCGAAGAAAAGCAGATAAACACCCGGCAGGACGACTTCGAGCGCGAGCAGAACGAGGCCGAGAATCCACCAGCCATAGTCCGATAGCGCCTCGATGAGGACGCTCACGCTTCGCTCCGTCCCAGTGGCGACTCAGGCGCACGGTTGCCGCTCGCGGGTACGCGCGGGGTGGTTCGCGAGGCGGCCTGGCCGGATTCGCCGAAGGTGGCGCGGGCGACCTCGGCGATGCCGGCGATCGAGCCGATCAGCGAGGAGGCTTCCAGCGGCATCAGCACGACACGCTGATTGGGCGCCGAGGCGATCTTGGCGAGGGCTTCGGTGTATTTTTGCGCGACGAAATAGTTGATCGCCTGGATGTCGCCGGCGGCGATCGCCTCGGAGACGACGCGGGTGGCGGTCGCCTCCGCCTCGGCCAACCGCTCGCGCGCCTCGGCTTCGCGCCACGCTGCTTCGCGCTTGCCCTCGGCCTGCAGGATCTGCGACTGTTTTTCGCCCTCGGCCCTCAGGATCGCCGCATTGCGCGAACCTTCGGCTTCCAGGATTTCGGCGCGCTTCTCACGCTCGGCCATCATCTGCCGCGCCATGGAATCGACGAGGTTCTTCGGCGGGTTGATGTCCTTGATCTCGATGCGGGTGATCTTGATCCCCCAGCTGCTGGCCGCCTGATCGACGACGCGCAGGATTTTTTCCGAAATCGCGTCGCGGTTCGACAGAAGGTCGTCGAGGTCCATCGATCCCATGACCGAGCGCAGATTGGTCATGACGAGATTGAGAATGGCGTTTTCCAGCCCGGAGACCTCGTAGGCGGCGGCGGCGGCATCGAGCACCTGATAGAAGGCGACGCCGTCTGCCGCGACCGAGGCGTTGTCGCGGGTGATGACCTCCTGGGTCGGCACGTCCAGCACCTGCTCCATCATGTTGAGCTTGCGCCCGACGCGCTCGATGAACGGCAGGATGATGTTGAGGCCCGGCGTCAGGGTGCGGGTGTAACGGCCGAATTTCTCGACTGTGTAGTTGTAGCCCTGCGGTACCGTCTTGACCGTCGAGAACAGAACGACGATCGCGAAGAACAGTAGAACGAGGACGAAAATTCCAGAGCCCGAGAGCATGTCACCTCCACTCGCTCGGGACGGTGTCGCTCGGCGCGGACCCGTATCACCGACCGGTGTTTGACTATCGCGTCAGGCGGTGCGCGACGCAAGCGATCTTCCGCCGATGCGGACAATCGGGCTCAGTCGATCCAACCCCTCAGTTCCCGCCGTACCATCGCTTCGATGACGTCCATGCCCGGTTCGGAGTCGTTGAGGCAGGGGATGTGGCTGAACTTTTCGCCGCCGGCCTCGTGGAAGATCTCGCCGGCCTCGCCAGCGATCTCCTCCAAAGTCTCAAGGCAGTCGGAGACGAAGCCGGGATTGAGTACCGCGATGCGCTTGATCCCCTCCTTGGCCAATGCCTCGACGGTCTTGTCGGTATAGGGCTGCAGCCATTCCTCCGGCCCGAAGCGGGACTGGAAGGTGGTCATCAGCCGGCCCGGCTGCCAGCCGAGCCGCTCCTCCAGTAGCCGCGAGGTCTTCTGGCAGTGGCAGTGATAGGGATCGCCCTTTCGGAAATAGCTCTGCGGAATGCCGTGATAGGAGGTGATCACCCGCTCGGGTTCATAATCGAGTCCGGCGAGGTGGGTTTCGATCGAGCGGGCGAGCGCGTCGATATAGACGGGCTCGTCGTGATAGGCCGGGACGGTGCGCACGGCTGGCATCCAGCGCTTGCCCATCATGTGCTGGAAGAACTTGTCGTTCACCGTTGCCGTCGTCGAGGCGGCGTATTGCGGGTAGAGCGGATACACCAGGATGCGCTCGCAGCCCTGGTCCAGAAGGGCGTCGGTGCGCTCGGCGATCGAGGGCTGGCCGTAGCGCATGGCCCAGTCGACGACGACCGAGGCTTCGCCGGCCATGCGCGCCGCCAGTTTCTCGCCTTGGGCCCGCGTAAAGGTCCGCAGGGGCGATTCGTTGCGCTCCTTGTTCCAGATCTGGGCATAGGCGGCGCCGGACTTCTTCGGCCGCGTGTTGAGCACGATGCCGTAGAGGATTGGATACCAGGCGGCGCGCGGCCACTCGATGACCCGCTTGTCGGAAAGGAACTCCTTCAGATAGCGCCGCATCGACTTGTAATCAGTGCCGTCGGGCGTGCCGAGATTGACCAGGAGAACGCCGACCTTCGGCTGTTTGACCGGCGGATGGCCCGCGGGGAGGGGGCCGATCGCCCGCTCGGCGATCGTCTTGGTCAGGGCAGTCATCGTCGCGTCCTTGCACAGTCTCGCGGGCACAGTCTCGCATGGCTCGTCGCCGGGCCAGCCACAGGTCGACGCGACCGTGTGACCCGGCAACGGCCCGAATGTTATTCCGGCTTGTCGGAGGCCGTCGGTTAAGACCGGATATAGGAAATTTTGCCGGAGGGTGAAGCGGGTCGAGGCTATCGGCCGCTGCGCCAAAATTCCTCAGGCGCGGGCGAGCTCGAAGCGAGATCCGTCGGATGAGGTGCAAACCATCTGTCCCCCACCATGATTGCAATTAGCTGCAACTTGAACGCCCCGCTTCACCGATTTGAAATTCAGACTGAGCTGATTCGGGCCGCTCGAAAAGTAACTGCCCTCGGCTAGCAGGCCGTTAGTGGCTGATTCTGCCGACGTAAACCGGCCGTTTTGAAAGACGGCGGAATAGGCAACGGGTCCACCGATAGACGCCCAGCGTCCTTCCACACCAGGTGCGAAGGCGTTTTGCTGGGGCAATCGGGAAACCACCTCGGCCCGCTGCTCGGTCTGGCAGGCGCTGAGAGCAAAAGTCGCGACCAGGAGCGAAATAGCGAGACGACGCATCAGAAGAACCCCAAAAATCTAGGTGCGGCACCCTCCAGGCGGAGGATCACCTGCCGAACCGAACCCCAACGGGGGCAAACCACGAAACCAGTCGTGCAAGCCTATTCCACGCGTCGATTAAAAGTCTATCGCATTTTGTTCAAATGAATTGCTTTCGATCAAAGGGCCGCAGCGTCGCCGGTGACATCATCCCTGGTCGTACGCACGCACCAAAGGAGATTACGATGTTCGCGCAACTGGCCGCCCCGAGCCATGTTTTGGCATTCCGGCTGAGTGGCAAGGTCACCGGAGAGGATATCAAGAGTTACAAGGATCTGCTGGAAGCGATGCTGAGCACGCATGACGTCGTCAGCCTGTGTGTCGATGTCACGGGCCTTTCGGACATGGATGCCGACGCATTGCTGGAGGGGATGAAAGCCGACCTGGAATTCCTGTCGCACATCCGTCAATTCAGGCGCGGCGCCGTGATCTCGGACAAGGAATGGCCCCGTGCGGTGATCGGCTTCTTCAGCCCGTTGTTCCCGAATTTCGAAATGAAGAGCTTCGCTCCGGAACGGGTCGATGAGGCACTAAAATGGGCCGCCGAGCTTCCCGCGCTGCCACAGGCCGATACCCCGGCGGTGCGGTTCCTGCCGACATCGCGGGACGACGTGCTCGCTTTCGAGGTCGACGGCGTGATCTCGGAGGCGGAATTCCCGACCGTACTCGCCGAGATCAACGCTCTATTCGACCGTCATGACAAAGTCCGCCTGCTCGGCCGCATCAAGCATCTGGGCGGCTTCGATCCGGCCATCCTCATGCAGAGCGGTCTGATCCCCATGAAGCTCGCGGCCATGCGGAAGGTGGAGCGCTACGCCATCGTCGGCGCGCCCGGATGGATGTCCAAAATGATCTCTACGATGAATCCGCTGTTCGATGTCGACATGCGAACGTTTCCGGCGGAGCGGGAGGCCGAAGCCTGGGCCTGGGTCGAGGCCGAGCCAATCTTGTAGCGTAACGTGCTTTGCCGTCGCTTTAGCCGACGGGTTCGGCCTTGCGGGACGGGATGACGGAATGAATCGAACCGATCGTCTCGATCGACCGTATGCGGTCGTCGCTGGTGAAGGTGAACCAATACATGGTCGTCCCGGTGATCAGCGTCCCGGTCTTATCATCCCGGCGTGACCAGTCGCATCGGCTGGCCGCTTCGTCCATCTCGCACACCAGACCGCGCAACTCGTAGGAGAGATAGGTGGTGCGCTTGAACATCTCGTCGAAGAACGCCCGCGCCTGTTCCTCTCCCTGAAGCTCGAATTCGCCCTCCATTCGCCCGAACCAGGGCATGTCAGACTGTTCGGCGTTGCTACGCTGGGAAACTTTGGCGCCGGGAGCGAAATGCCGGGCGATCGTCCCGCCCGCTCCCGCCATCACCGTTTCCATCACCTCTTCGACGACCGCGCGCTTCGCGTCGGTATCAGCCATGCTTTGCTCCGGGAGGGACCGGATTCAAGCCCGATCCCTCATATCTTAGACCTCATCCGTCCCGACGCCGCATCGCCAGTCGAATGCGCATAAGCGCACCCGGACGTTAAATGCTCAGCGAACGAGGATGTTCCGGAACTGCCAGGGGTCTTTTTCATCAAGGTCTTCGGGGAAGAGGCCCGGACGATCTGTCAACGGCGTCCAGTCGGTGTAATATCCCTTGACCGGACCAAGATAGGGGGACTGCACCTCGAGGCAGCGCTTGTAGTCCATTTCGTCGGTCTCGACGATGCCGGCTTCGGGATTTTCCAGCGCCCAGACCATTCCCGCCAGGACAGCCGAGGTCACCTGCAGGCCGGTGGCATTCTGGTAGGGCGCGAGCTTGCGGGTTTCCTCCAGCGACAGCTGCGAGCCATACCAATAGGCGTTCTTATCGTGACCGTAGAGCAAGACGCCGAGTTCGTCGATGCCGTCGGTCAACTCGCTTTCGTCGAGGACATGATGCTCCGGCTGAATCTTGCCAGCCGCGCCGAACAGCTCATGCAGCGACAATACCGCGTCGTTGCAGGGGTGATAGGCGTAGTGGCAGGTCGGTCGGTAGGTCACTTCGTCGTCGCGGTTGCGATGGGTGAAGAAGTCCGCGATCGAGATCGACTCGTTGTGGGTGACGAGGAAACCGTATTGCGCGCCCGGCGTCGGGCACCAGGTCCGCACCCGCGTATTGGCGCCCGGCTGCTCCAGATAGATCGCCGACTGGTGGCCCTTCTTGTGCTTGTTGGCGTTCTTCGGCATCCACTTCTCATGGGTGCCCCAGCCAAGTTCCGCCGGCTGCATGCCTTCCGACAGGAAACCCTCGACCGACCAAGTGTTCCAGAACACGTTCATCGGCTTCGGCGCCTTGGCGAGCTGGGTGTCGCGCTCGGCGATGTGGATGCCCTTGACGCCGGCCTTCTTCATCAGCTTGGCCCAGCCGTCGCGGTCGTCCTGCGCCGGCTCCTCGAAATCGAGGCCGACTTCACGGGCGACGTCGACCAGGGCCTGTTTGACGAACCAGGAGACCATGCCCGGATTGGCACCGCAGCAGGAAACGGCGGTTGTCCCGCCCGGATTCTTGCGCTTTTCCTTACGGACGGTCTCGCGCAGGGCATAGTTGGTGCGATCGGCGTTGGAGAGAGACTCGTCGAAGTAAAAGCCGAGCCACGGCTCGACCACGGTGTCGATATAGAGCACGCCGAGTTCCCGGCAGAGCTTGATCAGGTCGAGCGACCCGGTATCGACCGACAGGTTGACGCAAAAGCCCTGGCCGTCGCCCTCGGTGAGCAGCGGGGTCAACAGATCCCGGTAGTTTTTCCGGGTCACGGCCTCGTTGACGAAGCGGATGCCGCGTTCGTCGAGAAGATGCTTGTCGGCGTCGTTCGGATCGATGACCGTCATTCGCTGTTTGTCGTAGTCGAAATGGCGTTCGATCAGCGGCAGGGTGCCCTTGCCGATCGAGCCGAAACCGATCATCACGACCGGGCCGGTGATCTTGGCGTGGACCGGGTGGTTCTTCTTGGCCATGCGGCATCCCTTTCGATGATTGTTGCGCCGGAACGTTGCGCGAAGCCGCTAGAGCAGTTCGACGACGAATGGAAGAGCAGGGTGAGAGAGCGCGATGATCGGGCGGCATGATCGAAGGGGCGAAACGGCCGTTGTCGACACGGCGGCGAGATCTTCGAGATCACAATTGCGACAGGTCGTACGATGCAACTTCCTGCCGCGTTGAGACAGGCGCTCGACGCACGGCTCGACCGCCATGCGCTCGATGATCTGCGGAGCGCGGGCGAACGGCTGTCGGGACGCTACCGTGCCGAGATCCGCGACGGGCGTCAGCACCTCGATGGCGAGCCGGCGGTGCTCGCCTATCTGGCCGCCCGCATGCCGGCGACCTTCGCCGCAATCCGGGCCAGCCTGGAGCAGATCACGCTGCGGCGTCCGGATTTCGCGCCAGACACGCTTCTCGATATCGGTGCCGGGCCGGGCACGGCGCTTTGGGCCGCCAGCGATGCCTTCGAAAGCTTGCGCGAGGCGACGCTGGTGGAGGCGAGCGCGCCTGCGCTCGCCGTTGGCCAGGCGCTCGCGGAAGAGGGATTGGCGGTGGCGACGCGCTGGGTGCGCGGCGATGCGACAGCGAATCTGGCGGAGTGCGCGCCGGCTGATCTGGTGACGCTCGCCTATGTCCTGGACGAATTGGCGCCCGAGGCTCGGGGGCCGCTCGTCTCGCGGCTGTGGCGGTTCACGCGCGATGTCCTAGTGATTGTCGAACCCGGCACACCGGCTGGCTGGCAACGCGTCCTCGCCGCGCGCGAACAGCTGCTGGCCGGGGGCGCGCAGCTGCTGGCGCCGTGTCCGCATGCCAAAGTCTGTCCTGTCGCCGCGCCCGACTGGTGCCATTTCGCTCAACGGGTCGCCCGCTCGCGCACTCACCGTCTCGCCAAGCGCGGGACGGTTCCCTACGAGGACGAGAAATTCGCCTATCTGGCGGTCGCCCGCCGACCGGCCGTGCCATTGACCGCCCGCGTCCTGGCCTCGCCCCGAAGCGGCAGCGGCAAGGTGCAGTTGAAACTCTGTACGTCCGACGGGCAGTTGCGGGAGCGGCTCGTCACCAAGCGCGAGGGCGAAATGTTCCGCACCGCCCGCCGCCTCGACTGGGGCGATGCCCTGGAATGAGGGGGGAACCCGTGGATTGGCGAAACGATCGACAAACCGTGGCATGGGCTGGTCTGCTGTCCGCTGTTAGCGTATGATGATCGATCATGGCGGAGCCGTTCGATCCGAAAAAGGACCGCCGCAACCGCACGGAGCGTGGTCTTTCTCTCAAACTCGGCTTCGACATCATCGCCGGGCGTGTCATCGAATTTGAGGATACGCGCTTCGAGTACGGGGAGCGTCGAATCGTTTGTTTCGGCCGTATCGATGGTCGGCTTTACGTCTGCGTCTATACGGTGCGCGAAGAGGGTCCCCGGATCATCTCCGTACGCAAGGCAAACCAACGGGAGCGAGCACGCTTTGGCTGACAATCCGACGTATCCCGATCCAAGTCCTGACTGGAGCGCGTTCGATGCCGCGCCCCTGGACAGCGCTTTGAAACTTCAGGCGACGCGCGCGCGCTTGAGCCTGAGCCAGCGCGACTTCGCGGCGCTTTTGCGCGTTCCGTGCGCGACGCTCCAAAACTGGGAACAGCGCCGGACCGAGCCGGACGCCTTCGCGCAGCACATGATCAACATCATCTACGACGATCCCGATGGCATGCGGCAGCGCCTGCAACGGCAAAGCGCGGCCTAACATTACAGTTGCTCTTTGGATCTGAGATGCGCTTGTCGAGCTGCGGCTTGGTGGGCGCGTCGCCAAGTTGACCAAGCAATGACGT